>NZ_WMBF01000597.1:0-3408 GCF_019400875.1 Streptomyces anatolicus
CTCTGGGGGTGGGTCAGTCGAAGATGGGGCCCTGCGTGCGCGTGCGCTTGATCTCGTAGAAGCCCGGCGTCGAGGCGACGAGCAGCGTGCCGTCCCACAGGCGCGCCGCGGCCTCGCCCTTGGGGGCCGGGGTGACGACCGGGCCGAAGAAGGCGACCTGCTCGCCGTCGGCGCCGGGGACGGCGATGACGGGCGTGCCGACGTCCTGGCCGACCTTCTCGATGCCCTCCTTGTGGGAGGCGCGCAGCTCGGCGTCGTACGCGTCGGAGTCCATGTGGTCGGCCAGCTCGGCGGGGAGGCCGACCTCCTCCAGGGCCGCGACGACGGCCTCGCGCGTGGCGCCCTCGCCACGGTTGTGGAAGCGGGTGCCGAGCGCGGTGTAGAGCTTGCCGGTGATCTCCTCGCCGTGCTCCTGCTGGGCGGCGATGACGACACGCACCGGGCCCCAGGCCTGGGTCGCGAGCATCTCGCGGTACTCCTCGGGCAGCTCGTCGAGCCGGTCCTCGTTCAGGACGGCGAGGCTCATCACGTGCCAGCGGACCTCGACGTCGCGGACCTTCTCGACCTCCAGCATCCAGCGCGACGTCATCCACGCCCAGGGGCACAGCGGGTCGAACCAGAAGTCGACCGGGGTCTTGCCGTTGTTCTCGGACATGTCTCTCCCTAGGGAATGTGTTCGGCGCCTGGGGAGGGGAACGTCAGGGGTCCACCAGGGCATTCCCGGATGTCGGCCGACAAGGGCACATGCGAGGATCGTAGACATTCGTACGAGTCATGCGAGTCATCGCGACTCACACGTCATGCGAGTCACAAGGGAGTGCCGCCCGTGCCCGGTGAGAATCTGTCCCGCGACGAGGCCCACGAGAGGGCCGCGCTGCTGTCCGTCGATGGCTATGAGGTCTTTCTCGACCTGCGCTCGGCGCTCGGCGAGAGCGGTCAGGAGCCGCGCACGTTCCGCTCGGTGACCACGATCCGCTTCCGCGCCGAGCCGGGCGCCACGAGCTTCGCGGACCTGGTCGCGCCGAGCGTCACGGCCCTGTCGCTCAACGGCAAGGACCTGGACCCCGCCGAGGCCTTCGACGGCACCAGGATCACGCTGGAGGACCTGGCCGAGGAGAACGAACTGGTGGTGGACGCCCAGTGCGCCTACAGCCGCACCGGTGAGGGCATGCACCGCTTCGTCGACCCCGAGGACGGCGAGGTCTATCTCTACACGCAGTACGAGCCGGCGGACGCCCGCCGCGTCTTCGCCAACTTCGAGCAGCCGGACCTGAAGGCGCCCTACCGCTTCGAGGTGCGGGCCCCCGAAGGCTGGACGGTGTGGTCGAACGGCGTCGGCGAATTGGCGGACGGCGTCTGGCGGTTCGCCGAGACAAAGCCGATCTCCACCTACATCACGGCGATCGTGGCAGGCCCGTATCACTACGTGACGGACTCGTACGAGCGCGTCCTCGACGACGGTACGCGCCTGGAGATCCCCCTCGGCGCGATGTGCCGCAAGGGCCTCGCCCCGCACTTCGACGCCGACGACGTCTTCCTGGTGACCAAGCAGGGCCTGGACTTCTTCCACGACAACTTCGACTACCCCTACCCCTTCGGGAAGTACGACCAGGCGTTCGTGCCGGAGTACAACCTGGGCGCGATGGAGAACCCCGGCCTTGTCACGTTCCGCGAGGAGTTCATCTTCCGCGGCAAGGTGACCCAGGCGTCGTACGAGCGCCGGGCCAACGTGATCCTCCACGAGATGGCCCACATGTGGTTCGGCGACCTGGTCACCATGCGGTGGTGGGACGACCTGTGGCTCAAGGAGTCCTTCGCCGACTTCATGGGCTCCTTCTCGATGGTCGAGGCGACCCGCTTCACCAACGGCTGGATCACCTTCGCCAACAACCGCAAGGCGTGGGCCTACCGCGCCGACCAGCTGCCCTCCACGCACCCCGTCACGGCCGACATCCGCGACCTGGAGGACGCCAAGCTCAACTTCGACGGGATCACGTACGCGAAGGGCGCCTCGGTCCTCAAGCAGCTCGTCGCGTACGTGGGGCGCGAGGCGTTCCTGGAGGGCGCCCGGCGCTACTTCAAGCGTCACGCCTACGGCAACACGGTCCTCGGCGACCTGCTGTCGGTCCTGGAGGAGACGTCCGGGCGCGACATGACCTCCTGGTCGCGTTCCTGGCTCCAGACGGCGGGCGTCAACTCCTTGACCCCCCAGGTCATCCTGAACGCGGAGGGCCGGATCACCGAGCTGTCCGTTCTCCAGGAGGCCGCCGAGTCCCACCCCGAGCTGCGACCGCACCGGGTGGCGGTGGGCCTGTACCGCAGGGCGGCCGGTGGCGCCCTCGAGCGGTACGCCCGCGCGGAGGTCGACGTCGACGGGCCGCGCACTGTGGTGGCCGAGCTCGCCGGTGAGGCGGCGCCCGAGCTGGTCCTGGCCAACGACGACGACCTGACGTACTGCAAGCTCCGCTTCGACGAGAACTCCCTCGCGACGCTGCGGGAGCACCTGGGCGACATCACCGATCCGCTGGCCCGCGCGCTGTGCTGGTCGGCGCTGTGGAACCTCACGCGGGACGGCCTCATGCCCGCCCGTGACTTCATCGCTCTCGTGCTGCGCTTCGCCGGGCAGGAGAGCGACATCGGCGTGCTGCAGATGCTGCACGCGTGGACCAACTCCGCCCTCACGCACTACGCCGCGCCCGACTGGCGCGAGGAGGGCGGCCGGGAGCTCGCCGAGGGGGCCCTGCGGGAGCTGCGGCTCGCGGAGCCGGGGAGCCAGCATCAGCTGACGTGGGCACGCTTCTTCGCGGCGGTGGCCTCGTCGCCGGCGGACCTGCAACTCCTCGAGGGCCTGCTCGCCGGTACGGCCAAGATCGACGGCCTGGAGATCGACCAGGAGCTGCGCTGGGCACTGCTCGGCCCGCTGGCCGCGCACGGCGCCGCCGACGAGGAGGTCCTCGCGGCCGAGCTGGCCCGGGACGACACGGCTTCCGGCAAGCGGCACCAGGTGCGGTGTCTGGCCGCGCGGCCCTCGGCGGCGGTCAAGGCGCAGGCGTGGGCCTCCGTGGTGGAGTCGGACGCGCTGTCGAACGCGCTGGTCGAGGCGACGATCTCCGGTTTCGCGCAGCCGTCGCAGCGGGAGCTTGTCGCTCCCTACGTCTCCAAGTACTTCGACGCGATCGAGCGGGTCTGGTCGGAGCGGTCCATCCAGATCGGCATGGATGTGGTGCGGGGCCTGTTCCCGCACCTGCGGGACGACGAGGGCACGCTGGCGGCGACGGACGCGTGGCTCACGACCCACGCCTCGGCTCCCCCGGCCCTGCGCCGCCTGGTCCTGGAATCCCGAGACGACCTCGCCCGCGCGCTGCGTGCGCAGGCTTGCGACGGGGGGTAGGGGGCCTTCTGGGCGCC
>NZ_WMBF01000598.1:0-3408 GCF_019400875.1 Streptomyces anatolicus
GGATGGGGGCGCCGCCGGTGTCGCCGCCGCCCGAGCCGCCGCCGCTCTCACCGTCGGAGCCGTGCTCGCCGTCGTCGCCGTTGTCGTTTCCGCTGCCGCCGCTGTTGCCCTGGCCGCCGCCCGAACCGGAGCCCGAGCCGGAGCCGGAGCCGCCGAGGATGCGGCCGCAGAACTCCTCCACCCGGGCGGGCCCCTTGGCGAACTCTTCGAGGCGCCGCCGCTTGTCGCCCTGGAGGTCGCCGCTGCGGTAGGCGCGGCAGGCGGTCAGTACCTTGCGGTGCCAGTCCTTGGTGCCCCCGGCGCGCGGCGGCGCGTCGTCGCCGGGCTGCGGGGTGACGCCGCCGGTGTCGCCGCCGTCGGCCTCCGCCTCGGGGGGCTCACGGGACTCCCGCTCGCGCGTGGGTTCGTCCTCGGTCGGCGCGGTGCCGTCCGGCGCCAGCTCCTCGGAGGGCTTCCGGGTCCCCTCCGAGGGGGAGGTCCGGGACGCCTCCGGAGTGGCGACGGAGGACGCGGAGGTGGCCGGGCCCGGCGTCTCGTGCCGGCCGAACGGCGAGGGCAGCACGCCCGTCCCGGCGGCCACCGCGACGCCGCCGAGCATGCAGCCCGCGAGCGTCGCGGCGAGCCCGAAGCGCACCGGGCCGCCCCAGCGGCTGGGCCGCGGCCGGCCCGCGGCGCGGCCCAGCCGTACGGTCTCGGCAGCGGCGGCCTCGTGGGCGGCCGTCGCGTACGCGGCCGAGCGGTGGCCGGTCCGCGCGGCGTCTCCTCGTACGGAGTCCGCTGGTACGGAGGCCGCTCGTGCGGAGTCCGCGCGTGCGGCGCGGAACGCGGCCAACGCGGCCGCCTCGCCCGGGAGTTCACCAGGGGTGGCGCCGCTCTCGCCGGGCGCCGCCGGGGGGTCCGTGGCGGCCAGCGCTTCGAGCGCCTGGGCGAGCCGGTCGGCCTGCGCGCGTGCGTGAGGGCCGACGCCTTCGAGGGGCTCCCCGCGCAGCAGACGCTCCGCCGCGTCCCGGTCCAGCCACTTGTCCTGCTCGTCGGCCATCACATGTCCTTCTGCGTCCGCGTACGCGTTTGCGTCACACCGGCGGACGTCACCGCGCGGCCGCGCGGCTCTCTCTGAGGGGGTACGGCGCCGAGCGCTTCCGCGGGCTCGGCGGGGTCCGCGCCGAGCAGTTCGGCGAGCCGCTTCAGGCCGCGGTGCGCCGCCGTACGGACGGCTCCCGGGCGCTTGCCGAGGGTCTGCGCCGCGCTCTTGGCGTCCAGGCCCACGACGACTCTGAGCACCACGGCCTCGGCCTGGTCCTGCGGGAGCCTCGCTATCAGCGCCAGGGCCTCGCCGGTGGCAAGGGACTCCATCGCCTCCCCGGCGGTGTCCGCCTCGCCCGGCTTCCCGGTCAGCTCCGTCTCGTCGCCGCCTATCGCCGGGCGGCGCCCCCGCATGCGTATGTGGTCCAGGGCGCGATTGCGCGCGATGCGCGCGGCCCAGCCCCGGAACCGGTCCGCGTCGCCGCTGAACCGGTCCAGGTCGCGCGCTATCTGCAGCCAGGCCTCGGAGGCGACGTCCTCCGCGTCCGGGTCGGCGACCAGCGTGCGTACGTATCCCAAAAGCCGTGGGTGCACAGCGCGGTACACAGTCCGGAACGCGGTCTCGTCCCCGTCCTGCGCCGCAAGCACCGCGGCGGTCAGCTCCGCGTCGTCCCCCAGCACTCTCACAATCCTGCCACTCGGAGATCTGCGCCCGGCCCCGGCGCGAAGCAGCACGGTACGGCCTCGTCAGGCCCTGCGTCCATGTTTGTACAACCTGCAACTAGCGGGTGACGGAACGCGGTGTGACAGAAAACGCACGCACGGCGCTGAAGGGAGTACGGGCCGCACGCCGGTTCGTACCGTGTGCCGGCCGGGGCCTCTCCTGTGGGGGGTGGCGGCCCCGGCCGGTTTCCCGGTACCCGCTCCGGTCTGCGATGGCATGCGCCAGCCAGGAACCCCATTGTGTACACATGGAACATCCGGTACTTTTGAGCCTATGACGCAGATGCCCATAGAGTCCATCCGCGATGTCCGCGCCCACCTCGCCGAAGTCGTCGAGCGAGCCGACCGTGACGACCAGCCCACCGTGATCACACGACGAGGAAAAGAAGTCGCCGCGGTCGTCTCGATCGAGGTCCTGCGCAAGTACCAGCAGTGGGAAGAGCGCGAGATCAATCGCATCATCGACGAGCGGATGGCGAACCGCTCGGTCGGCGTCCCCATCGAGGACGTCATGCAGGAGACCTTGGCGCGCAGTGAGTGAGTTCCGCACCGTCTTCCGGCCCGAGGCGCAAGCCGAACTTCGGAAAGTCCCGCGCGAGATGGCGCTGCGCATCCTGGCCAAGCTGACGGAACTGGAGAGCGACCCGCTTGGATTCAACACCACGGCGCTCGTGTCCCAGCCCGATCGCCGCCGCCTCCGAGTAGGCGACTACCGCGTCGTGTACACCATCGACAACGGCGAGCTGGTCGTATGGGTCGTTCACGTGGGACACCGATCCACGGTCTACGAGACGTGAGGTCCCGGCGACACCCGTGGGTCACGGGCGGCCCCCGCCTCGGCCCTCCCGCCGCACGGCGAGCAGGCCCACCACCTCCCCCAGGAAGCCCTCGTCCAGCATCGTGGCGACCGCCGTGTCGCTCGTCGCGTCCAGGCCGGTGTCCTGGCAGGCGACGCTGACGAGGTAGCCGTCGAGCAGGTCGAAGGAGCCGAAGCTCCACTCCCCCTGGTCCGCGGGCGCGCCCGTGCGGGTGCGCAGGGTCCTGGCGTCGGGGGCGAAGCCGAACTGGTTGAAACCCAGGCGCATGCCCTGGCCGAGCGCCTTGGTGTAGGCCTCTTTGAGGGTCCACAGGCGCAGCAGGCCGCGTTCGCGCTCCGGCGCGGGCAGCGCGGACAGCCAGCGGCACTCGGCCGGGGTGCACACCTGCCGCTCCACCGCCTCGTACCGGATCCGCCGCTCCCCCGGCTCCGTGTCCACTCCGATCCGGCCGCGCCGGTTGAGCCCCACCACGATCAGGTCCCGGGTGTGGCTGATGCTGACGTCCAGCTGGTCGCAGCCGCGCAGATAGGGGCTGCCGCCGGGCTTGTACGCCAGCTCCACGCCGTCGGGCGGCACCCGCAGCGCCGCCCCCGCGGTGTGGCGCAGCAGCAGCCGGGACGCGGCGAACCTGGCCCGGGTCACTGGGTCGGCGAGGCCTTCGAGGCGCTGCCCGTCGCGGCGGCCCAGCATGGGGCGCAGCCGTGGGTCGGCGGCCGTCGCCGCTTCCCAGGTGTGCCAGTCGGCGTACGCCACCACGTGTCCGTGCCAGCGCAACGACCGCCGCACCTGGGCCCAGGGCGCCTCGGGGCCGGTCATCAGCAGGGGTTCGGAGAGGGGTTCGGTG
>NZ_WMBF01000599.1:0-3402 GCF_019400875.1 Streptomyces anatolicus
CTGTAGGGGCTGTGGGGGTCACTGGGCCGCTCTGAAGCCCGCCGGGGTCACGCCGGTGCGCTGCTGGAAGAACTTCGAGAAGTTCGCCGAGTCCGCGAAGCCGACGGCCGCTCCGATGCGGCCCGCCGGGAGGTCGGTGTGGGCGAGGAGGCGCTTCGCCTCCAGGATCACGCGGCGGTCGATGAAGTCCTTCGGCGTCTGGCCGGTGGCCGCGCGCACCGCGCGGACGAGGGTGCGGCGCGAGTAACCCAGCTCGTCGGCGTACGCGCTGACGCTGTGGTTGGTCGTGAAGCCCTGCTCGACCGCGGCGCGGAACCGGGAGAACGCCGAGTCCGGCAGCGGGCTGCACTCGTCCGCCGCCGCCCGCGCCGAGACGTGCGCCACCCGCAGCATGAAGGCGGTGAGGGAGTGCCGCAGCACCGACGTGTGCAGGCTCAGCGGCAGCGTCGCCGTGTCCAGGTACTCGCGCTGCAGTTGGGTCAACGAGGCTTCCAGAGCGGCGAGTTGGGCCTCGTCGGGGTGCAGGAGCGGCGGCCGGTCGTAGCGGTACAGGCCCGTCGCCTCCACGATCGCGCGCGGCAGGAAGCCGGGCTGCATGGTGAGCGCCGTGCCGACGTAGCTGTCGGTCGCCGAGAAGCTGTGCACCTGCCCGGGGCGGATCCACAGGATGTCGCCGGCCCCGGCCTCGTACTCCGTGAAGTCCACCATGTGGCGGACGGGGCCCGCGCGGAAGAAGAGGAGCACGTGGAAGTCGATGCGGTGCACGCGCCGGGAGAGGCCGACGCCGCCCGCCCAGGGGCCGTCCGTGCCCATCGGGCCGACCTGTATCCCGACCCCGGACACGCTCGCGCTCGGATCGAAGGGATAGGTGCGGATGTGCTCCGCGGTGCCTTCGGGGGCGTCACGGGTGTGCCCGGCCGTGCCGTCGGACGCGTCACGGATGTGCTCCGCGCCGCCCATCCGGGCGCTCGTATGTGCGCCGGTCTGCTCCGTCATGCGATGTCCCCGCGATTTCCCTGCGTATTTCTCGGTCCGGGCTGCCCCGCCCGCTGCGGCTGTCCCATTTTCACCGCACGCTGACACGGGCGCACCTTCCACCGGAAAAGTATGACCTTTACGTTCGTAGGTGGCTGGACCTGGGTTTTTGGGTCCGGACCGCCGGTGCCTCTCGGCGCCACGGAAGTACCACGGATGCGAAGGAAGTCATACAGATGAGCACGCAGACACCGGACGCCCTCGGCCCCTTCGAGCGCCCCCTGGAGCGCCCCTTGGAGTGGACCGAACTCGACCGGCGTGCCGTCGACACCGCACGCCTCCTGGCGGCCGACGCCGTGCAGAAGGTCGGCAACGGACACCCCGGTACGGCCATGAGCCTGGCGCCCGCCGCCTACACCCTCTTCCAGAAGGCCATGCGGCACGACCCGGCCGACCCGGAGTGGACCGGCCGCGACCGTTTCGTCCTCTCGCCCGGCCACACCAGCCTCACCCTCTACACCCAGCTCTTCCTCTCCGGCTACGAGCTGGGCCTCGACGACCTGAAGGCGTTCCGCACGCAGGGCTCCAAGACGCCGGGCCACCCCGAGTACGGGCACACGGCGGGCGTGGAGACGACGACCGGGCCGCTCGGCCAGGGCGTCGCCAACGCCGTCGGCATGGCCATGGCCGCCCGCTACGAGCGCGGCCTCTTCGACCCCGAGGCCCCCGAGGGCACCAGCCCCTTCGACCACACCATCTGGGCGATCGTCTCCGACGGCGACCTGGAGGAGGGCGTCTCCGCCGAGGCCTCCTCGATGGCCGGACACCAGAAGCTCGGCAACCTCGTCTTCCTCTACGACGACAACCACATCTCCATCGAGGGCGACACCGGCACCGCGTTCTCCGAGGACGTCGCCAAGCGGTACGAGGCGTACGGCTGGCACGTGCAGCGCGTGGCTCCCCAGGCCGACGGCGACATCGACGTCCAGGCGCTGTACGAGGCCTTGGCCGCCGCCAGGGCCGAGACCGGGCGCCCCTCGCTCGTCGTGATGCGCACGATCATCGCCTGGCCCGCCCCGAACGCGCAGAACACCGCGGGCTCCCACGGCTCCGCGCTCGGCGCCGACGAGGTCGCCGCCACCAAGCGCGTCCTCGGCTTCGACCCGGAGCAGACCTTCGCCGTCGAGGACGAGGTCATCGCCCACACCCGCAAGGCCCTCGACCGGGGCGCCGAGGCGCACGCCGCCTGGGACAAGCGGCTCGCCCAGTGGCGCGCCGCCCACCCCGAGCGCGCCAAGCTGCTCGACCGTGTCGTCGCCGGCCGCCTCCCCGAGGGCTGGGAGCAGGCGCTGCCCTCCTTCGAGGCCGGCACCAAGCTCGCCACGCGCGCCGCCTCCGGCAAGGTCCTCCAGGCGCTCGGCCCGGTCATCCCCGAGCTGTGGGGAGGCTCCGCCGACCTCGCGGGTTCGAACAACACCACCATCGACAAGACGTCGTCGTTCCTGCCGAAGGGCAACCCGCTCCCGGAGGCCGACCCGTACGGCCGCACCATCCACTTCGGCATCCGCGAGTTCTCGATGGCCGCCGAGATGAACGGCATCGCGCTGCACGGCAACACCCGTGTCTACGGCGGCACCTTCCTCGTCTTCTCCGACTACATGCGCAACGCCGTGCGGATGTCGGCCCTCATGCAGCTGCCCGTCACCTACGTGTGGACGCACGACTCCATCGGCCTCGGCGAGGACGGCCCGACCCACCAGCCCGTCGAGCACCTCGCGTCCCTGCGCGCGATCCCCGGCCTGAACGTGGTCCGCCCCGCCGACGCCAACGAGACCGCCATCGCCTGGCGCGAGATCCTGCGCCGGGGCTCGGAGAAGCCGGCCCCGCACGGCCTGGCGCTGACCCGGCAGGGCGTGCCGACGTACGAGGCCAACGAGGAAGCCGCCAAGGGCGGTTACGTTTTGGCCGAGGCGTCCACGGGCACCCCGGACGTCGTGCTGATCGCCACCGGTTCCGAAGTGCACCTCGCCGTCGCGGCGCGGGAGCGCCTTGAGGCCGACGGGATCGCCACGCGCGTCGTGTCGATGCCGTCCGTCGAGTGGTTCGAGGAGCAGCCGCGGGAGTACCGCGACAGCGTCCTGCCGCCCGCCGTCAAGGCCCGCGTCGCCGTCGAGGCCGGTATCGGCCTGACCTGGTACCGCTATGTCGGAGACGCCGGACGCATCGTCTCCCTTGAGCACTTCGGCGCCTCCGCCGACGCCGACGTCCTGTTCGCCGAGTTCGGCTTCACCGCCGAGAACGTCGCCGCCAAGGCGCGGGAATCCCTCGCCGAGGCCCGCGCCTGACTCCGGTCGGCGGCCCCCTGCCGGCCGCCGCGCCCGACCCCCGTACCACCCGAAAGAAGTTGGAACAGCACATGACCAGCGC
>NZ_WMBF01000600.1:0-3402 GCF_019400875.1 Streptomyces anatolicus
GAGGGAGCTGTGGCGGCGGGGGCGGTGGGGTCCTCCGCGCCCGACATCAGCCAGGCGTACTCCGCGTTCTCCCGCAGCAGTTCCTGGTGTGTGCCGACCGCGGCGACGCGGCCGCCGGAGAGCAGGGCGACGCGGTCGGCGAGCTGCACCGTGGAGGGGCGGTGGGCGACGATCAGCGCGGTCGTGTCCGCGAGGACCCGCCGCAGCGCCGCCTCCACCAGCGCCTCCGTGTGGACGTCCAGCGCGGAGAGCGGGTCGTCCAGGACCAGGAAGCGGGGGCGGCCCACCACCGCGCGGGCCAGGGCGAGCCGCTGGCGCTGGCCGCCGGACAGACTCAGGCCCTGCTCGCCGACCTGCGTGCCGGTGCCCTGCGGGAGGCCGTAGACGAAGTCGGCCTGCGCCACGTCCAGGGCGCGGGCCAACTCGGCCTCCCCGGCACCGGCTTCGGCGCCCATCAGGACGTTCTCGCCGACCGTCGCGGAGAACAGCGTCGGCTCCTCGAAGGCGACGGCCACCAGCGTGCGCAGCCGCTCGCGGTCCATCGCCGCGATGTCCTCGCCGTCCAGCGTGATGCGGCCCCCGCTCACCTCGTGCAGCCGGGGCACCAGCGCGGTGAGCGTCGTCTTGCCGCTGCCGGTCGCGCCGACCAGGGCCATGGTCTCGCCGGGCCGGATGTGCAGGTCGACGCGGCTGAGCACCGGGGGCGCGTCCGGCGGCGCGTCGGGATATCTGAACTCCAGGTCATGGAAGCGCAGTCCACCGCTTTCGGAGGCGGAGGCCAGAGAAGCGGGGGACGCGGAAGGAGCGGGAGAGGGGTCCTCCGGCTCCGCGTCCATCACCTCGAAGTACCGCTCCGTGGCCGTCGCCGACTCCTGGCTCATCGCGAGCAGGAAACCGATCGACTCCACCGGCCACCGCAGCGCCAGCGCCGTCGACAGGAAGGCGACCAGTGTCCCCGTGGACAGGTCGCCGTCCGCGACCCGCACCGTGCCGAGCACGAGCGCCGCCCCGATCGCCGCCTCCGGGAGCGCCATGATGACCGCGTAGATCGCCGCGAGGATCCGCGCCTTGGCAAGCTCCGTGCCCCGCAGGGTGTGCGACAGCTCGCGAAAGGCCCGCGCCTGGCTGCGATGGCGGCCAAAGCCCTTGATGATGCGGATGCCCAGCACGCTCTCCTCGACGACCGTCGTCAGATCGCCGACCTGGTCCTGCGCCCGCCGCGCCACGGCGGTGTACCGCCCCTCGTAGTACGCGCAGACGATCACCATCGGCGCCACGGGCGCCAGCAGCACAAGCCCGAGCGTGAAGTCCTGGCCCAGCAGGATGATCACGCCCACCACGATCGTCGCCCCGTTGACCAGCAGGAACGTCAGCGGAAAAGCGAGGAACATCCGCAGCAGCATCAGATCCGTCGTGCCGCGCGAGAGCAACTGCCCCGACGCCCACCGGTCGTGGAAGGCCACCGGAAGCCGCTGGAGATGGCGGAAGAGATCCGCCCGCATCGCCGCCTCCACGCCCGCCAGCGGCCGGGCGACGAGCCACCGCCGCAGCCCGAAGAGCAGCGCCTCCACCAGACCGAGCGCCAGCAGCGCGAACGCCCCGAGCCAGACTCCGGCCCCGTCCCCGTCGGCCACCGGGCCGTCCACCATCCACTTCAGTACGAGGGGGAAGACCAGCCCCGTACAGGAGGCGACGATCGCGACGATCGCCGCGGTGATCAGGCGAGTTCGGACCGGGCGCACATACGGCCACAGCCGCAGCAGTGTGCGGACGGTGGACCGTTCCCCGGTGGGGCCGTCTACGGGTGCCTCGGCGGGCGCAGCTGATTTCGGCATCAGGAGCGAGCCTACGGATGACTACTGACGGCGCCCACCGAGTTTTGGCCCGCACGCGGTACTCCGGTGGTCGTAGGTCTCACGCGTGCGCGCCCCCGGCGACGGACCGCCGAGCACCCGTGGGGCGGGGATGCTCGCGCCCGTCACCAGGGGCACGTCGACCGGCCGGTGTTCGTCCTAGACGGCTTCCCACAGGGCGGGCGTACTGGGCGGCTCCCACCCGGTCTGCGCCTGATGCGGCTGCAGGCACCGGTAGGTCGAGCCGCCGTACGTGACCGAGTCACCCGCCGCGTACACCTTGCCCGCGGCCCATGTGCCGCCGGGCTCGGGGTCGCCGGGTCCGGGGTCGCCGGGGCCGGGGTCACCGCCACCCGTGGTCCGCAGCGTCAGACCGAACTGCTGGAGCAGCGGATTGATCGGCTGGTGGAACGTCGTACCGCCGCTGCGGCAGTTGCCCGAACCGCCCGAGGTGACGCCCTGCGCCTGGCTCCCGGAGATGTAGGAGCCGCCCGAGTCACCGGGCTCCGCGCAGACCGTCGTCCTGGTCACGCCGCTGATGGTGCCCTCGGGGTAGGTGACGCTCGTGTTGTGCTGCGAGATCGTGCCGCAGTGCCACCCCGTCGTGGAGCCTGACCGGCAGATCGACGCACCCACCGGGGACTGTGTGGAGCCCCCGACGCCGACCCGCTGGCCGCCCGGACCCTTCACGTACGGGGTGGCGGTCCACTGCGTGTTCGTGGCGACCCAGGCCATGTCCCTGCCGGGGAAGATCGACCCCTGGAACGTGCCCTGGGCCACCCGGTTGTAGCCGGTGGTCGCCGTGCCCACGCGCCCGCAGTGCCCCGCCGTGGCGAAGCCCTGCTGCGCGCCCTTGGTGACGGAGAAGCCGACGGAACAGCGGCCGCCGCCCATGTAGTACGCGTCACCGCCCACGATGTCGTAGAGCGGGCGGGGCCTCTCCCGCGTCTTCTCCACGCGTACGAGGGAGGAGTCGACGCCCGCCGCGGAGACGAGGGAGTCCGCGGCGGCGGCCTTCACCGCGCGCACGACGACCGCGTTGGCACGTATGTCGACGTACCAGACGGGCGCGTCACGCGTCGCCTGCTTCTTCGCGGCGCGGTCCAGCTTGCTCTTGGCGGCGACGAGTTCGGACTCCGAGTACGGCACGACCCGCGCCTGCGCGCCGCGCGCCTCGATGAGCGGGACGTCGGCGGCGTCGGTGGTGGCCACGGTGAGCTTCTGGGAGGTGGCGCCGTGCACCCAGGCACCGGCGAAGTCACGGCCGAGCGCGTTGCGCAGCGCTCCCGCGTCGGCGCCGGCCTCGGCCTCGTTGACCAAACGAGCCTTGGCCTGCGCCGACGTGAGGCCGAGGTCGCGCTGCATCGCCTTCAAGACTCCGGGAGAGGTCTTGCCGACGGCGGCGCTCTCGGCGGGGGAGCGGACGGGGGAGGCTGCGGGATCGGCCTGCGCGAAGGCGCTGCCGGGCAGCGCGGCGAGCACCAGCGCACCGGCCGCGATGAGCGCGGCGCGGGTCGCGGCGGCGCCTCTGTGGGGAAGGGGGAGCATG
>NZ_WMBF01000601.1:0-3397 GCF_019400875.1 Streptomyces anatolicus
CCTTACGGGGCCTCACCGCAGGTGCGTTGTGGTTGCTCGCGCAGTTCCTCGCGCCCCTTACGGGGCTCGTAGGTAGTCGGACTCGCTCGACCCCTACCCATGAGTACGGAACTGCCCTACCCTCCAATTGCGCCAGTGTTCACTGGCGCGGTTCGCGGACTTCGGGAGGCGGCGGAATGGCAGAGCACGAGCACGTACGAGTGGCGGTGGTCGGTTCCGGGTTCGGAGGGCTCGGCGCGGCCGTGCGGCTGCGCCGTGAGGGCATCACCGACTTCGTCGTCCTGGAGCGGGCCGCCGCGGTGGGCGGCACCTGGCGGGACAACAGCTATCCGGGCTGCGCCTGTGACGTGCCCTCGCACCTGTACTCGTTCTCCTTCGCGCCCAACCCCGACTGGCCGCGCGCCTTCTCCGGGCAGGAGCACATACAGGAGTACCTGGAGCGGGTCGCCGACACCTTCCGGCTGCGCTCGCACATACGCCTCAACACCGAGGTGAAGCTGATGCGGTGGGACGCCGCGCGGCTGCGCTGGGAGATAGAGACCGGCGACGGCACCCTCACCGCCGACGTCGTCGTCTCTGCCACCGGGCCGCTCTCCGACCCCAAGACCCCGGACATCCCCGGCCTCGACACCTTCCCCGGCAAGGTCTTCCACTCCGCCCGCTGGGACCACGGCTACGACCTGCGCGGCAAGCGCGTCGCGATGGTCGGCACCGGCGCCTCCGCCATCCAGATCGTGCCCGAGATACAGAAGGAGGTCGGGCGGCTCACCCTCTTCCAGCGCACGCCCCCGTGGGTGATGCCGCGCGCCGACCGCGCCATCAGCGGCGCCGAGCGCTGGCTGCACAGGCAGCTGCCGTTCACCACGCAGGCGCGGCGCGGACTCCTGTGGGGCATACGGGAGTTGCAGGTCCAGGCGTTCACCAAGCGGCCGAACGAACTCGGTCTCGTCGAGCGGATCGCCAAGCGGAACATGTACCGGGCGATCAAGGACCCGGCCATGCGGGCGAAGCTGACACCCTCGTACCGCATCGGCTGCAAGCGCATCCTGCTGTCCAACACGTACTATCCGGCGCTCGCCGAGCCCAACGTCGATCTCGTCGCGAGCGGTCTCACCGAGGTGCGGGGCAGCACCGTCATCGCCGCGGACGGTACGGAGACCGAGGTCGACGCGATCATCTTCGGCACCGGGTTCCACGTCACGGACATGCCGATCGCCGAGCGCGTCGTGGGCGACGAGGGGCAGACCCTCATGGAGAGCTGGAAGGGCGGCATGAACGCGCTGCGTGGCGCGACCGCGGCCGGCTTCCCCAACTGGATGACGATCATCGGCCCGAACACCGGCCTCGGGAACTCCTCCATGATCCTGATGATCGAGTCCCAGCTGAACTACATGGCCGACTACCTGCGCCAGCTCGATGTCCTCGGGGGCCGCGCCGCGCTCGCCGCCCGGCCCGCCGCCGTGAGCGCCTGGAACCGCCGGGTCCAGGAGCGGATGAGGCGAACCGTGTGGAACACCGGCGGCTGCAACAGCTGGTACCTCGACGAGAACGGCGTCAATACGACGGTGTGGCCGGGCACGACCACCGAGTTCAGGGCGGCGACGCGGCGGGTGGACCTCTCCGAGTACGAGGTGCTGCGGCCGGCGAAGGTGGGGGAGGCGGTGCCGATATCGCGGACGGAGAAAGGGTCGTCCGGGGGCGCGAAGGTGGAGGCCGGGGCGTGAGCCGGCTGATCCATGCGGTGAGCGGGCCCTACGCGCCGCCCGTCGCCGCGCGCGAACTGACCGCCGTCTCCGCCGATGGGGCCCGCATCCACGTGGAGACGCACGGGCCGGAGGGAGCGCCCGCTGTGGTGCTCGCGCACGGGTGGACGTGTTCGACGGCGTTCTGGGCGGCGCAGATCCGGGCGCTCAGCGCCGATCACCGGGTGATCGCGTACGACCAGCGGGGGCACGGGCGCAGTGCCGCGCCGGCGGACGCCGACGGATACAGCACGCGGGCGCTCGCCGACGACCTCGAAGCGGTCCTCGCGGCGACGCTCGCGCCGGGTGAGAAGGCCGTGCTCGTCGGGCACTCCATGGGCGGCATGACGATCATGGCGGCGGGCGGCCGCGAGCGGGTGCGGGAGCACGCGGCGGCCGTACTGCTCTGTAGTACGGGCAGTTCGAGCCTGGTCGCCGAGTCGCTGGTCGTGCCGTTGCGGGCCGGGCGGGTGCGGACGCGGATCACGCGGTCGGTGCTCGGTTCGCGGGCGCCGCTCGGGCCGGTCACGCCGCTGGCCAAGCGGATCCTCAAGTACGGGACCATGGGCGCCGGTTCGGCGCCGGAGAAGGTCGACGCGTGTGCGCGGATAGTGCACGCCTGTCCGACGCTCGTGCGGCACGGATGGTCCCATGTGCTCGACACGCTCGAACTGGACGTCGAGGTGGGGGCGTTGCAGGTGCCCACCGCCGTCATCGCCGGTCTGGACGACCGGCTCACGCCCGTCGTGCACGCACGGCGGATCGCGGCGGCGCTGCCCGAGTGCGTCGGGCTCACCGAGCTTGCCGGGGTCGGCCATATGACGCCCATAGAGGCGCCGGAGGCCGTCACCGCGCGCATCAAGGAAGTCGTCGGCACGTACGTACAGGTGAAGGAGGGCGCATGAGCAGGGTCAGCCTGGAGGGTCAGGTCGCGGTGGTCACGGGCGCGGCGCGCGGAGTGGGCGAGCTGCTCGCGCGCAAGCTGTCGGCGCGGGGCGCGAAGGTGGCGCTCGTGGGGCTCGAACCGGACGAGCTGAAGCGGGTCGGGGAGCGGCTGCACACCGAGTCCGGGCACTGGTACGCGGACGTCACCGACCATGCCGCGATGGCGCGGGTCGCGCAGGAGGTCAAGGAGCGCTTCGGGAAGGTCGACATCGTCGTGGCGAACGCGGGGGTGGCCGGGGGCGGGCCCTTCGTGGAGTCCGACCCCGACGCGTGGCGCCGGGTCATCGAGGTGAACCTCATCGGCAGCGCGGTGACCGGCCGCGCCTTCCTGCCCGTGCTCATGGAGAGCCGGGGTTATCTGCTCCAGATAGCCTCGTTCGCGGCGATCGCGCCCGCGCCGATGATGACGGCGTACTGCGCGTCGAAGTCGGGCGTCGAGGCGTACGCGCACGCGCTGCGGGCCGAGGTCGGCTACCAGGGGGTGAAGGTCGGCGTCGGCTATCTGTCCTGGACGGACACGGACATGGTGCGGGGCGCGGACCAGGACGACGTGATGCGGGAGTTGCGGCAGCGGCTGCCGTGGCCCTCCAACAAGACGTATCCGCTGGGCCCGGCGGTGGACCGCCTTGTGGCCGGCATCGAACGGCGTTCCGCGCATGTGTACGCGCAGTGGTGGCTGCGGGGGATGCAGGGGGTGCGGGGGTATCTAC
>NZ_WMBF01000602.1:0-3396 GCF_019400875.1 Streptomyces anatolicus
GCTACGCGCAGACCCACGACCAGATCGGCAACCGCGCGCAGGGTGACCGGCTCTCCGCCTCCCTCTCCCCCGGCCTGCTGGCCTGCGCGGCCGCGCTGACGCTCATGGGCCCCTTCACACCGATGCTCTTCATGGGCGAGGAGTGGGGGGCGACGACGCCCTGGCAGTTCTTCACCGACCACACCGACCCCGAGCTGGCCGAGGCCGTGCGCCGGGGCAGGCGGCGCGAGTTCGCCGCCCACGGCTGGGCGGAGGAGGACATTCCCGATCCGCAGGACCCGGCCACCCGCGAGCGGTCCTGCCTCGACTGGTCGCAGCCGGAGACCGGCCACCACGCGCGCGTGCTCGCCTGGCACCGCGAGCTGATCTCCCTGCGGCGCACCCGCGCCGACCTGATGGACCCCGACCTGGCGGCGGTGCGGGTCGCCTTCGACGAACGGGCACGCTGGTTCGCGTTCCGGCGCGGGGACCTGAAGATCGCCGTGAACCTCGCCGAGGAGGCCGCCGCCGTCCCGCTGGGGCACAACCACGCGCGCGTGCTCGCCGCCTGGGAGCCGGTCGAGCCGCCGGGCGCGGACGGCCTGCTGCGGCTGCCCGCCGAGTCGTGTGCCGTCCTGGGCCCCGCGTAAGCGCCTTCCTTCCCTGTCGGGCCAAGCGCCTATCTTGGGGGCCTACTCAGGGGAGGGCAGGCCATGAAGCAGCGATTCCTCGGCCGTACCGGGCTGCGCGTCAGCGAGCTGTGCTTCGGCGCGATGATGTTCGGCAGCGGCGCGGACGAGACGACGTCCCACCGCATGCTGGACACGTTCACCGAGGCGGGCGGCACGTTCATCGACACGGCCGACATGTACGGGCGCGGCGTGTCGGAAGAGGTCCTTGGCCGCTGGCTGAAGGGCCGCCGCAGGGACGAACTCGTCATCGCCACGAAGGTGTTCAGCTCGATGGGCGACGCCCCGAACGCGGGCGGTCTGAGCCGCAAGCACATCCTGTCGGCCGTCGACGCGAGCCTGCGCCGCCTCGGCACCGAATACATCGACCTGTACCAGACCCACGTATGGGACGCGACGACGCCGATCGAGGAGACCCTGTCCACGCTGGACACCCTCGTGACGGCGGGCAAGGTGCGCTATCTCGGGGCGAGCAACCACTCCCCCGCCCAGTTGCAGAAGGCCCTTGACGTGGCGCGGGCCCGCGGCTGGGAGCCGTACTCCTGTCTCCAGCCGCTCTACAACCTCCTGGCGCGCGAGAGCGAGTGGGAGCTGCTGCCGCTCAGCGCGGCGGAGGGCGTGGGCGTCATTCCGTACAGCCCCTTGCAGGGCGGCTGGCTCTCGGGCAAGTTCCGGCGTTCCATGGCCGCGCCTCCGGAGGGCGCGCGGGGTTCGGGCGCCTGGCGGGAGCGGAACACGGAGGAGACGTGGCGGGTCGTCGACGTGCTCCTGGAGGTCGCCGACGAAACCGGCCGCACGCCGTCCCAGGTGGCCCTGCGGTGGCTCCTTCAGCGGCCCGGGGTGACCGCGCCGATCGTGGGGGCGCGGTCGGTGGAGCAGCTGACGGACAATCTCGGCTGCGTGGAGTGGGAGTTGACGTCCGAGCAGCAGGAGCGGCTGACGTCGGCGAGCGCGCGGCCGCTGCCGTATCCGTACGACGTCCTCGCGTACTACCCGGGGCGCGAGCCGCGCAGCGGGCCCCGCACGGACTTCAGCTGACGCCTGCGGTCAGGGGTCAGGGGTCAGGTCACGATGCCCGGCTTCACCGCGAGCGTCTGGCGGGTGCCGTTCTTGTGGCGGACCGTCAGCGTCATCCGCGTGCCCGGGGGCGCCTCGGCGACCGCCGACGCCAGGGCGGCCGCCGAGCCTACGCGGGTCCCGCCGAACGCGAGCAGGGTGTCGCCGTGCACCAGGCCCGCGGTGTGGCCGGGGCCCGGGATGTGCACGCCGACGAGCAGGGCGCCCGCGCCGCCGGGGGCGTCCACGGCCTCGACACCGAGGGTGGAGGTCCTGGCGGCGGGCTTCGCGGAAGCGGGCCCGGCGGGCGCGGAGTCGGGCGGCGCGGACTTGGGCGGCCCCGGCTTCGGCGGCCCTGGCTTGGGCGGCCCCGGCTTGGGCGGCGCGGGCTTCGGCGTGCCCGGCTCGGGCGCTTCTGGCTTCGGCGCTCCTGGCTCCGGCGCTCCCGGCTTCGGCGCCTCGGACTCACGGCCCCCGGCGGCCGGCCGGGGCGCGCCTGTCGTGGGCGCCGCCTTCTGTGTCCCGGCGAGTCCGCCCACGTCGATGACGGCGGCGCCCACGGCACCGACGCCGATGCCGATGCCCGCAAGGACCAGGAGCACCGCGAGGAGCAGCCCGGAGAGCACGGCCGGCAGGCGCCTGCCTCGGCGCCGCACGGCATATGGCCGACGGTCCTTCTCAAGGTGGTCGCCCGGGCTGTGGCCGGGGCTCCGGTTCCAGCTCCGGCTCCGGCTCCGGCCTGGCATCGGCTTGGGACGCAACGCGGTCTGTTCCATGGCTCGCCTCCGGCCACAGCCCTACCCGGCACTCCCCTGCGGCGATGCCTCACGAACGGGTGAGAGCGTGTGTCATAACCCCGGTCGGAACAGTGGGCGTCGTCTGGTGCGTGCGATCGCAAGGCGCCGGAACGGCCTCGTAGCGGAGCTACTAGGGCGTTTCGGCAACGCGGCGAGCGTGCGTGCCAGGCGGCGCCCACCCGGCCGGGGTTATGACACAGGCTCTGACGTCCAGGTGTGCCGCCAGCGCCGCGGCGGGCCCGCGCAGGGTGCCCGCGTACAGCAGCTCCGTGCGGTGGACGACGCGGGGCGCGGTCAGCGGCACGGCGACCGTGCCCGGCGCCCCGGCGGCGGCCGAACGCGGCAGCAGGGTCAGGCCGTGGCCCGCGGCGGCGAGCGCGGTGAGGGTACGCAGGTCCGTGCCGTCGTAGCGCAGCGCGGGCCGGAACCCCGATGTGCCGTTCGCGGCGCGGAGTTGGGCCAGCGGCAGGCCGGCGCCGGGGGCGTCGATCCAGCGGGCGTGCACGAGATCGCCGAGGCGCAGTCCGGTGCGGCGGGCCAGCGGGTGGCCTTCGGGGAGCAGGACGGCGACGGGCTCCTGGCCGGTGCCCCGCGCGGTGAGGGGCGCCACGTCGGGCAGGCGCAGCGGGTCGTTCGGCGCGGCGAGGCCGTCGACGAGGCCGAGGTCGACGGCGCCGGTCGCGACGGCCGCGGGGATCTCGTCGCGGGCCAGCACGGAGAGGGTGACGCCCGCCGGGGGCAGCGCTTCGGCCGTACGCCGGGTCAGCGCGGTCGGTGTGGCGGCCAGCGTCAGACCGTGCTCGGGGGCGCTCGCCATGCGCACGACCTCGGCGCGGGCCGCGTCGAGGCGCAGCAGCAGCGGGCCCGCGTGCTCC
>NZ_WMBF01000603.1:0-3393 GCF_019400875.1 Streptomyces anatolicus
CCCCCGCCCCGCCCGCCAGCACAGGATCAGCAGCGGTCCCAGCAGCAGTACGGGATAGAGCTTGGCGGCCGTCGCGAGGCCCAGGAGGACGCCGAAGGCGACGACGCGCCCGCGGGACCACATCAGCATCGCGGCGGCCGTCAGGGCGACGGCGAGCAGGTCCCAGTTGATGGTGGCCGTCAGCGCGAAGGCCGGGGCGAGGGCGACGAGCAGCGCGTCCCAGGGGCGGCGGCGGTGTGTGCGGGTGACACAGACGGCGACGACCGCCGTGCAGGCCATCAGTATCCCCGCGTTGACCATCCAGTAGATCTTCTCCTGGTGCTGGATGGATCCGCTGCCCGGTGTCACCCAGGAGGCCATCTCCATGAACATCCCGGTCAGGACCGGGTATTCGAGGTACTCCATGTCGCCGGGCAGCTTGTCGAAGTACGGCACGAGGCCGTCGGCGAAGCCGCGTCCGTCGTAGAGGTGCGGGATGTCGGAGTAGCACGCGTGCGTGTACTGCGAACTCGCGCCGACGAACCAGGCGCCGTTGTAGCACGGCATCTTCTGGACCATTCCGAGCGCGAACATCCCGAGCGCGACGAGCACGATGACGCGTACGGGAGTCCACCAGGTGGCAGCGGCCATCGCTCTGCGGCCGAGCGGGCCGCCGAACAGCTCGCTGCCGGCCCGGGCGACCTCGTCCTCCTTCGTCGGCCGCACCGCGGGCGGTTCCTGCGGGCTCACGGGCGCGTGCACGCGTGTGCTCGGCGTCTCTGCGCCGGGGCCGGCGCTGCGGTCTGCACTGGGCATGCCCGCCATCCTGCCGTACGCGACTGAGAACACGGAGAGGGCCGCCACACCGGTCGGTGTGGCGGCCCTCGTTTCACGTGAAACATCCGCGTGGAACGTCCGCGGAACGCCCTCTGAGTCTGCTCAGGCGGAACGCCCCTGCGTCTGCTCAGCCCGTCGGGCCGCCGAAGATCCCTCCGCCGTTGTGGTTCCCATTGCTGTTGCCGGGCGGATCAACCGTGGGAGGCGGTGATTCCCCGCCCGGTCCACCGTCGGCCCCACCGTCCTCGGAACCGCCGTTGGCGCCACCGTCGGCGTTGTTGCACTCCCAGTCCCACTGGGAGCAGGACTCCTCGGGCTCGGGTGACTGCGTCGTGGGAGGCTTCGTCGTCTCCGTCTCCGTGGGTGTCGGCGACGACGGCTCGTCCTCCGGCTCCTCGGTCACCGTCGGGCTCGGCGCAGGAGGCGGCGTCTCACCGATGACCCTGCCGATCGGGTCCGGCACGGGGAAGGCCATCACGCGCTCGCCCCGGAGCGCCTTCGACATGTAGTCCTGCCAGATCTTCGCGGGGAACGAGGCGCCGTGGATCTTCTCCTCGCCGCCCGTGCCGAACATCTCCAGGAACTCGCGCTTCTTGTTGGCCTCGTTGTCGTCGAGCCGGTACATGCTGATGGCCGTCGAAAGCTGCGGGGTGTAGCCGACGAACCAGGCGGACTTGTTGCCGTCGGTCGTACCCGTCTTGCCCGCGACCGGGCGGCTGCCCAGCTGGGCCGAGGTGCCGGTGCCCTTCTCGACGACGGTCCGCAGCACGTCGGTGACGTTGTCGGCGACCGCCCGCGAGAACACCCGCTTGGTCTTCTTCGGATGCGTGTAGACCGAGTCGCCCTCGTGCACGACCTCGGTGACCGAGTACGGATCGTTCTGCTTGCCGCTGGCGGCGAACGTGGAGTACGCCCCGGCCATCCGGATCGCGCTCGGCGAGGAGGTGCCGAGCGAGAAGGACGGGTAGTTGGAGCTGGCCATGGAGTTGTCGTCCTTGAGGCCCGCGTCCATCGCCGCCTGCTTCACCTTGCTCAGGCCGACGTCCATGCCGAGCTGCACATAGGCCGAGTTGACCGACTCCCGCATCGCCTCACGAAGGTCGATCTGGTAGGTCGGCGGGTTGTACGACTGGTCCCCGTCGTTCTTCTGGTTCCACTGCTTGCCGTCGCGGTCGGTCCAGACCGTCCCGTTGTAGTTCTTGATCTTGAGTTCGTTCTTGCCGCTGTACAGGCTCTTCGGGTTGACTACCGTGCGCTGGGCCTCGCTCTGGATCTCCGGCCCGGCGGGATCGCGCACGCCGTACTTGAAGGCGGCGGCCAGCACGAACGGCTTGTACGTCGAACCCACCTGGGCGCCGGTCTGGTCGGCGTTGTTGGTGAAGTGCTTCGTCGCGTCGACGCCGCCGTAGATCGCCCTGATCGCGCCGTCCTCGGGATCCACCGACGCCCCGCCGAACTGGACGTGCGTGTCCTTCTCGGGACGCAGCTTCGGGTTGATCTTGTCCTTGCGGACCTTGTTCACGGCCTTCTCGAGCTCGTCGACCTTCTTCCTCTGGAAGGTCGTGTGGATCTCGTAGCCGCCCTGCTGAAGCTGCTCAGCGGTGATGTCCGTGTTGCGGATGACGTACGCCTTCGCCAGGTCCACGAGATAACCGGTCTGGCCGGCCAGCTGGGTGTTGGACCGCGGGTTCTCCAGCTTCGGGAAGTCCCTGTACTTGTTCCGCTCCTCGGCGGTGAGACGGCCGTCCTTGACCTCCTCGTCGAGGATCCACTTCCACCGCTTCTGGGCACGCGCGGTGTTGTCCTTGGCGTTGGCCGCGGGGTCGATCTCGGGGTAACCGGCCGGGTCGTAGTACGTGGCGCCCTTGAGCACCGTCGCGAGGAGCGCGCACTCGCTCGGGTCCAGCTTCCTGGCTTCCTTGTCGAAGTACGCGCGCGCGGCCGCCTGGATGCCGTAGGCGCCTCGACCGTAGTAAGCGGTGTTGAGGTAGCCGGCCATGACCTTTTCCTTGGGTTCGGTCCGGCCGACCTTTATGGAGATGAAGAGTTCTTTGAACTTCCGGCTGAACGTCTGGGACTGGTCACCCAGGCGCGCGTTCTTCACGTACTGCTGGGTGATCGTGGAGCCACCCTGGGTCTGCCCGCCCTTGGCCATGTTGACCACGGCACGCGCGATGCCCATCGGGTCGACGCCCTTGTCCTTCTCGAACGTCTTGTTCTCCGCCGACATGACGGCGAAGCGCATCTCCTTGGGGATGTCGTCGTAGTCGATGATCTGGCGGTTGCGCTCGCCGCCGGTGGCGACCATCTGCTTGCCGTCGGCCCAGTAGTAGACGTTGTTCTGGGCAACGGCCGCCTTGTTGACGTCCGGCACCTCCACCAGCGCGTACGCGATGCCGGCGACCGCCATCAGACTGCCGACGAAGCTGAGGAAGAGGCCGCTGACCAGGCGCCACGACGGAATCCAGCGCCGCGCACCGCGCCTGCCCGCGCGCGGGTAGTCGATGAACCGCCTCTTTCCGGACGGCTCGGGGCCACGGCCCCTGCCGCGCCCGGCACCACCCGAGCCCCCGGAAC
>NZ_WMBF01000604.1:0-3391 GCF_019400875.1 Streptomyces anatolicus
GGGCACAAGGGGCGCGGAGGGCACAAGGGACGCAGGACGTAACCGGCACGGTGGAAGATGCCGCCCCGCTCGACGCGCTGCTGGCGAGCGCCGCCGCCCGGAGCGAGGACGACCTGGCCACCATCATCTACACGTCCGGCACCACCGGCGCACCCAAGGGATGCCTGCTGACCCACGGCAACCTGCTCGCCGTGCAGCGCGCCACCGTGCCGCTCGTCGGCGGGGGCCCAGGCGATTCCACGTACCTCTATCTGCCGCTCGCCCATCTCCTCGCCCAGCTCATCGAGTTCACCACGCTCCTCCAGGGCGGCACGCTCACCTTCTTCGGCGGGCGGATCGAGGACGTCGTCGGCGAGCTGGCACAGGCGCGGCCCACCCATCTGCCGTCCGTGCCGCGCCTCTTCGAGAAGGTGCGCTCGGTCGTGCTGTCGCTCGCGGAGTCGCAGGAGGGCGGGCGCGAACGGTTCGAGGAGGCCGTCCGCATCGGCGTCATGGCCGCCGACGGCACACTTCCGCCGGATCTCCAGGACGCGTACGAGGCCGCCGACAAGGCTCTCTACGGCCTGGTCAGGCAGGCGCTCGGCGGCCGGGTCCGCTGGGCGCTCACCGGCGGCGCGCCCATCGCGCCGGACACCGTCGACTTCCTGCGGGCCTGCGGCATCGCGGTCTACGAGGGTTACGGCATGACGGAGTCGGCCGGTGTCCTCACCCTCAACCACCCCGGCGCCGTGCGCCACGGCACGGTGGGCCGCCCGATCGACGGCGTCGAGCTGCGCATCGCGGCCGACGGCGAAGTCCTGGCCCGGGGCCCCATGGTCTTCCCCGGCTACCACAACAACCCCGAGGCCACCCGCGAGACCGTCGACGCCGAGGGCTGGCTGCACACGGGCGACCTGGGCGCGCTCGACGACGACGGCTACCTCACGATCACCGGCCGCAAGAAGGACCTGATCATCACCTCGGGCGGCAAGAACCTCACGCCCTCCCTGAGCGAACTCGCCGTCCAGAACTCGCGGTTCGTCTCCCGCGCCGTCATGGTCGGCGACCGCCGCCCCCACCCCGTCGCCCTGATCACCCTGGACGCGGAGGAGGTCACCGGCTGGGCGGCCCGCGAAGGCGTGGAGCTGACCGAGCCGCTCTCCCGCGACCCGCGCGTCCTCGCCCTGGTCCAGGAGGCCGTGGACACCGCCAACGCCACCGTCTCGCGGCCCGCCCGCATCCGCCGGTTCGCCGTGCTGGACGAGGACTTCACGGTCGAGGACGGCCTGCTCACCCCGAGCCTGAAGGTGCGCAGACGCGCGGTCACGGAGCGGTACGCGGACGTCGTGGACGCCCTCTACGAGGAAGGCCCCCTGTAGCGGGTACCCCACCTCGGGCATGGCCGTGCGGTCCTTCGGTTTCGAGGTTTCGCGGGGTGCGGCGTGAGGGGAGCGCCGGGCGCCGGCCGGTGGTCGCGGCAGGGCTCCGTCGACCGGCGCCCGGGCCGTGTCCGGCACGCGTGCGGCGTAGGTGGGGTCAGCCGCGGACGCCGAAGTCGAGGCGATCGGAGAGGCCGGCGGTGGCGAAGGCGGCGACCAACTCGTCGCGGCCCTCGGTGAAGTGGGCCCAGCTGTCGTAGTGGACGGGGACCACGCGTGCGGCGTCGAGGACCTGCGCGGCCTGGGCGGCCTGGGCGCTGTCCAGGACGATCAGCCCGCCGTCGAAGACGTCGGGGAAGCGGGGCGCTCCGGCGAAGAGGAGGGTCGTGTCCACGGGGGCGAAGCGCTCGGCGATCTCCTTGACCGCGTCGAGGGAGGCGTTGTCGCCGCTGACGTAGACGGTGGGCAGGCCCTCGCCGGTCAGGACGAACCCGACGACCTCGCCGCAGATCGGCTCGACCTCCTCGCGCGGCCCGGGGCCATGGATGGCGGGCACGCCCGTCACGGTGACCGTGCCGGGCCCGCCGTCCCGGCGCTCCAGCTCGACCGACTGCCAGTCGGCGAGGCCGGTGGCCGCCTCCCCGAGACGCTCCCCGCCCCCGGGAGTGGTGAGCGTCAGCGGGACATCGGCGAGCAGGGCCCGGCCGGAGGTGTCGAGGTTGTCGGCGTGCTCGTCGTGCGAGAGCAGGACCACGTCGACGCGGCCGAGATCGGCCGGACTGCCGTCCGCAGCCGCCGTCTTGGTCAGCACGACGGCCGGTGCCGGGTGGTCGCCGGGGCCGTCGAAGGTCGGGTCGGTGAGAAAGCGCAGGCCGGCGTAGTCGAAGAGGGCGGTCGGGCCGCCGAAGACGCGGACGGGGAACGGGACGGTCTGCGGGCTCGGGGAAGACACGAGAAGAGTTCCTCACGGATAGAGGGAGTGTTAACCGTGACTCGGACTGTACGCATGTCTCACGGATGGGCGCAAGCCGTACCATGAGAAGCATGGAAGAGTTCGCGACGGAAGAAGCCGCCCTGCCGTCGGCGCCGGGCGAGGCGGAGCACCCCGCCCTGGCCCTGGCCAACAGCGCCGTTGCCCTGCCCGGCGGCCGCGCGGCCGACCTCCTGAGCACCCCGGCGCGGGCCGAGGAGTGGCTGGTGCGCCGCGACCTCGCCCCGGTCGGCGCCGGCCTGGCGGAGGTATGCGCCACGCAGCTGCGCTCGTTGCGGGAACAGGTCAGGTCGCTGCTTGCCTCCCTTGTCGCCGGGCAGCCCGCCCTGCCCGCGGCCCTCGCGGCGGTCAACGACGTGATGACCCGGGTCCCGACGGCATCTCTGCTGCTGTGGGACGAGAAGACCGGCCCCTACCGCGCCGCGCCCCACCCCACCACCGCGATCGTCGAACACGCCCTGGCCGTCATCGCCGCCGACGCCGCCGACCTGCTCACCTCCCCCGACGCCACCCGACTGACCTCCTGCGCCTCCCCGCCCTGCAACCGCTTCCTGCTCAAGCACGGGCGCCGCCAGTGGTGCTCCACCCGCTGCGGCGACCGCGCCCGCGCCGCCCGCGCCTACGCCCGCCGTACCCCGACGGACTGACGGCGCCGCGCCACCGGCGCTGCCCCAAGCTCCTCAGGGCACCCCCGGCAGCTCCTCACGACACCCCCGCGAGCCGCAGCAGCGCGGTCACCGCCGCCCCGGCCACCACGACCACGGCGAACGGCGCCCTGCGCCAGGCGAGGACCCCGCCGACCAGCACACCGGCGGGCCTGGCCCACCCCGCGAACTCCCGGCCCTCCGTGAGGGCGACCGTGGCGAGCAGCGCGACCAGCAGGACCGTGGCGCTGGTGGTCAGCAACTCCTGTACGCGGGCCGGGAGTTCGACGCGCCCGTGCAGCACGGGCCCGGCCAGGCGGAAGGCGTACGTGCCGACGGCGAGGGCGAGGACACAGGCGAGCGTGGCGTTCATGAGGCGCTCCCGGGAGGGGTGGTAC
>NZ_WMBF01000605.1:0-3384 GCF_019400875.1 Streptomyces anatolicus
AGGCGCCACCGCACACCGGCGGCATCCTCGCCCTCATCGACGGCACGGCGGGCCTGCTGACCGTCGCCGCGCTCGGCATCGTGCTCCTGCTCTTCCTGATCATCAAGGTCAGGCTGCAGCCCTTCGTGGCGCTGCTCGCGGTCTCCATAGCCGTCGGCCTCTCGGCCGGCCTCTCCGTCACCGAACTCTTCGGTACGGTCCAGAAGTCCGACGCGGTCTCCGTCATCGAGTCCGGCATGGGCGGCATCCTCGGCCACGTGGCGATCATCATCGGCCTCGGCACGATGCTCGGCGCGATCCTCGAGGTGTCGGGCGGGGCCGAGGTGCTGGCGTCGCGCCTGCTCGGCCTCTTCGGCGAGAAGCGCGCGCCGCTCGCCATGGGCCTGACGGGCCTGATCTTCGGCGTCCCGGTCTTCTTCGACGTGGGCATCTTCGTCCTCGCGCCGATCGTGTACGCCGCCGCCAAGCGCAGCGGCAAGTCGATCCTGCTCTACTGCCTGCCGCTCCTCGCGGGCCTCTCCATGACCCACGCCTTCCTGCCCCCGCACCCGGGCCCGGTCGCGGCGGCGGGTCTGCTCAAGGTGGACCTCGGCTGGGTCATCCTCATGGGCATCGTCTGCGGCATCCCCGCGGTGCTCGCCGCCTGGGTGTACTCCGCCTGGATCGGCAAGCGCGTCTTCGTACCCGTTCCCCAGGACATGGTCGAGGCCGCCGAGGAGGCGAAGGCGGCGGTCGCGGCCGAGCAGCGGGAGGCGGGGGTCGCCCCGCGGGAGAAGCCGGTGCCGCTGAGTGTCGTCTTCGCGATCATCGGCACGCCGCTCCTCCTGATCCTCCTGGCGACCTTCTCCTCCATCGCCTTCGATCCCTCGACCGCCCGCTCGGTGATCGAGTTCTTCGGCAGCCCCTTCGTGGCGCTCACGATCGCCCTGTTCATGGCGTACTACCTGCTGGGCATCCGGCGCGGCTGGTCCCGCAAGTCCCTCGAGCGGGTGTCGACCTCGTCCCTGAAGCCGGTCGGCAACATCCTGCTCGTGGTCGGCGCGGGCGGTGTCTTCGGCGCGGTCCTGAAGGCGAGCGGCGTGGCGAAGGCCCTCTCGGACACCTTCCAGGACGTGGGCCTGCCGGTCCTCGTCCTCGCCTATCTGCTCTCCCTGATCCTGCGCGTCGCCCAGGGCTCGGCGACGGTGGCGATCGTCACGACGGCGGGCATCGTGGCCCCGCTGCTCGCCGAGGGCGACTACTCCCAGGCGTTCGTGGCCCTGGTCATCATGGCGATCTCGGCGGGCTCCATCTTCGCCTCGCACGTCAACGACGGCGGGTTCTGGATGGTGGCGAAGTACTTCGGCATCTCGGAGCGGGACACGCTGAAGACGTGGACGGTCCTGGAGTCGGTGCTCTCGGTGGCGGGGTTCGCGGTGGCGGCGGTGGTGAGCCTGTTCGTGTAGGCAGTGCGGAGCACAGTTCCTCGCCTCAGTGGCCCCGACCGACGCCGAGTCATCCGATCGGCCCTCAGGCGGAACGATTCGGCGGGTGAAACGCCCCGGGCGTCCGACTGGCCGTGCTCACCGGCGGGCAGTCCTGCGGCGGCACATACCCAACGGGGCGGCATCCGCGAGCCCGTGCGGACGACCCCGTCGTAGCTCAAGGAGTACACCTTGCGTGTTCGTCGACTCGTGAACAGCGCCTTCGCCGCCGCCGCACTCACGCTCACCTCTCTCGGCGCGGTGACCGTCACGGCGAGCCCCGCGGCAGCCAACCCCTGCGGCTTCTACGAGACCCACGCCGACGCCTACTACAACCACTGCACCTCCGACGGATCGCGGGTGGTCATCCACGTCAGGGTCGCCCTGGCGCCCGACTACGAGCGGTGTGTCGCACCCGGCAGGACCTGGCTCGGCTCCGCCAGCAAGATCCAGGGTGCCCACTACGTCGGCCGCACCTGCTGACCCGTACACGCCTCGCGGCCCCGGACCCGCCACGGGTCCGGGGCCGCGCCGCCGTGCGGGTCAGCCCGTGCAGTACTGCTGTTCCTTGCCGATCGAGCGGTACATGCAGTCCGAGTTCTCCAGGAGTTGCAGGACCGCGTCACGGTTGCGCGAGGTCTCGCGCTCGATGACCTCGTCGGGCGGGTAGAAGCCGCCGCCGCCCGCCGAGGACGGGTACATCTCGAACGTATAGCTGAAGATCTTCTGGTTGCCCCACAGCCAGTCGTCGATCGTGCCGTCGGTGATGTAGAGGTCGCTGGCCTGCTCGGGCGTGTAGCCGTTGCTCGCGGCCATCTTCCTGCCGACGGCCGCGTGCGCGTCGCGGTCGTCCTGGGTCAGGCCGGGGGCCGTGTCCGCGTACGTGTAGCCGTAGGGCCACAGGATCAGTTCGCTGTACGTGTGGAAGTCGATGGACGCCCTGATCTGCTGCTTGCCGCCGACGACCCGGCTGCGCACGAAGTCCGCGACGACCTTCACCTCGGGGGCCGACTCGGGGGCACGCCCGCGGTAGGTCTCCGAACCGGTGGAGCCTGAGGAGCCGCCGCAGCAGCCCCACTTGTAGTCCCAGTTGCGGTTCATGTCGGTGCCGACGTTCGACGAGCCGCTGTTGGGCTGGCGGTTCTTGCGCCAGCTGCGGTAGGAGCCGGTCGCGATGTCGTACTCGCCGCCGTCCGGGTTCATGTCCGGCACGATCCAGATCTCGCGCGAGTCGACCATCTTCTTGACCCGCGCGTCCGTGGCGTAGTCGTCGCCCAGCTCGCGCAGCAGGTAGAGCGCCATCTCCACCGTCAGGTGCTCGCGGGCGTGCTGGTGGTGGGTGAAGAGGACCTCGGGCTCGGCCTCGTCCGTGGCCACGTTGTCGCTGATCTTGATGGCGACGATGTCCCGGCCCGCGTACGACTTGCCGATGACCCTCTTGCTCATCAGGTTCGGGTGGGCCGCGACACGCTGGTCGATCGCGGCCGTCATCTCGGCGTAGTTGTGGTATCTCGCGTCGGCGGGCGGGAAGTCCTGGGGCTCCACCGCATGGCCGCCCGTGCGCTTCGGGGGGCCGGGCAGGGCCTTGAGCGTGTAGCCAAGGCCGCGCAGCTTCGCCGCCTCGCGGCCGTCGGCGGAGACGACCACCGCGCGGGCGTCGACCTCGTCGATGGCGACGCCGGTGCGGGCGAGCGCGGTGCGCGCGGTGCGGTCGTCGGGGAGCGGGATCTCGTACTGGCGGGTCTCGTTGTCGTCCGCCGTCGCGGTGGTGCGGGCGGCCGGGTCGGCCGCGGACGGTGTGGCGTTGGCGGTGAGAGGTGCCGCCACGGCGAGGGCGAGCAGGGTCGCGAGTGCGGCGGATCTTCTGCCGCGTATGCGGAGTCGCATGAAGTCTCCTCAGGGGTGGGGGGTGGTCCAGTGC
>NZ_WMBF01000606.1:0-3378 GCF_019400875.1 Streptomyces anatolicus
GAACCCGCCGCCTCCCCCGCCTCCACGGGCCGTGGGTCGTACCCGCACAGGGCCTCCTCGGCCGCTCCGGCCGCCAGGCCCGTCAGCATCACGCGGCCGTCGTCGCAGATCAGGACCGTGCGCGCGGTGATGTTCCGATGCACCCAGCCGTGCGCGTGCAGCACGCGCAGCGCCGCGAGGACGTCCGCCGCGACCTCCGCCGCGCGGTACGGACTCAGCGGGCGATCCGCGAGGAGCGCCGCCAGCGGCCTCGCCGCCACCAACTCGCTCACTATCCAGAGCGAGCCGCCCTCCGCGAACACGTCGAAGACCTGGTCGAGCCGGGGGTGGTCCGGTATCTGCGCGGCCGTCTGCGCCGCCTCCATCGCGCGCCGCACGGCGGGATCGGTGGGCCTGCGCGTCGTCCGCGCCGCGGAGCGCCGCACTCCGGCGCCGCCCGCCCCCGCCCGGGGCACGAACCCCTCGGGCAGGTCGTCCTCCTCAAGGACCTCCGCCTCGACGATCTCCGGCAGCGGGACCTGCCTGACCAGGACTTCCTGCCCGCTGTAGGTGTCGAAGGCGCGGGATTCGGCGAGTTCGTACTCGTCCGAGGGCGGCAGCGGCAGGCGGTAGCGGTCGGCGAGCACCCGTCCCGCATAGTCGTCCACGATGCCTCCCCCGTCCGCCCGGTGGTCAATTCCGTTCGTCTTGTGGCTCGTTGCGGCTGCGTACGGTCCGCGAGCACTCACGATACGTGCCGTGGGCGAACCGCAATGAGGGGATACGAGATCCCATCAACGGCAATCTCACACCTGGCGCGGGCTCACGACTTCGGCTGGAACGTCTTGGTGAAGGTCCGCCATGTGTCCCGCCGCTGATCGCCCTTCCAGTCGTCGGCCTTGGCCGTGTACATGATTCCGTAGCCCAGTCCGCCGTTGACGACGAAGCCCCGGTCGACGGAGCGGTACTTGGTCCCGCCCTCCACATAGGTGAATTCCCAGTCGGCGGTATTCCACCCGCGGAAATCCACCTTCTCTATCCTTATCCGGTCATACTGCGACCGGACCATGTGCTTCTCCTGGTTCTGCCAGTCGAGCACCGGGTTGTCCTTGGGCGCGGTCGTCCAACCGACGAGCAGCTTCTGCGCGTCGGGCCCGGTGAACCGCGCGCCCGCGACGCCCGTGGACTGGTACTTCCACCCCTTGGGCAGCCCGATCTTGAAGCCCTGGGAGTGCTCGTACGTGGACTCGGCGCCGTCACCCGGCTTCTTGCCGCCGTCCTGGCCCGGGTCGTGGCCCTCGCCCTCGTCGGCGTCCGAACCCTTGCCCGGGTCGGTGCCCTGGCCCTCTTCCTTGTCGTCCCCTGACCCGGACCCGGAGCCGGACCCCGAACCGGAGCCCTTGTCCGTGTCCTTGCCCGCGTCGGCGTCGTCCTTGCCCTGGCCGTCGCCCCCCGCGGTCGCCCCGCTGGACGCGGCCTTGTCGCCGCCCTTGCTGTCCTTGCCGGAGTCGCCGTCATCCCCGCCCGAGAGCGCGAAGGCGAGCACCGTACCGAGCACCGCGAGCACGGCCACCACGGACACGATCACCAGCGTCCGCCTGGGCACCACGTCGGTGAGCGAGGCCTTCGGAGGCACACGCGGCGAGGCACCCGCCGGTGCGCTCGGCGACGCGGTCGGTGACACACCCGGCGACGCACTCGGCCGTGGCGGTACGCCCGCCACGGAGCCGGCACCCGTCCCCGCCGCCGAACCCGTCCCCGCGGACGAACCGGAGACCGCGCCCACCGCGGCGCCCGTGGCCGCCGAGGCCGCCTTGCGGACCGAGCGCAGCGCGCCCTTCAGCCCGTCGGCGGATTCCTCGACCTTGCGGCCCGCGACGGCCCCGGACGCACCGGCGGCGCCCGTGGCACCGGCGGCCGCGCCCGACTTCTTCGTCAGCCTGGCCGGAGTGCCCGCCCTGACGGGCTTGGCTGTCCGTGCCGTCTTCTTCGGCGCCGGAGGCACCGGAGGCAGCGGTACGACCTTGGTCGCCTCGACCGGGTCCGGCTCCGCCTTGGGCCCCGGCGCGTGGATCACGTCCATCAGGAGCGCCCGCGCCCCCGCGTCGTCGAGCCGCTGCTCGGGGTCCTTGGCGAGGAGGCCGTAGATGACCTTCTCCAACGGACCGGCGTTCTTCGGCGGATCGACGTCCTCGGTCATCACCGCGGTGAGGGTCGCGATGGCCGACCCCTTGTCGTACGGAGGCACACCCTCCACCGCCGCGTACAGCAGACCGCCCAGTGACCACAGGTCGGCGGCGGGGCCCGGCTTGTGCCCGCGGGCACGCTCCGGGGAGATGTACGAGGGAGCGCCGACGAGCATGCCCGTCGACGTGATCGACGGGTCGCCCTCGACCTGCGCGATACCGAAGTCCGTGAGCACGACACGGCCGTCCTCGGCGATCAGCACGTTCGACGGCTTCACGTCGCGGTGCAGGATGCCCTCGCGGTGCGCGGAGCGCAGCACGTCGAGCACGGCGAGGCCGACCTCGGCCGCCCGCCTCGGCGTGAGGACCCCGTCCTCGCGGATCGCCTCCGCGAGGGACTTGCCCTCGACCAGCTCCATCACGATCCACGGCCGGTCGTCCTCGTCGACCACGTCGTAGACCGTCACCGCGCTGGTGTTGCGGATCCGCGCGATCGCCTTCGCCTCGCGCAGCGTCCGCGTGATGAGCCGCCGCTTCTCCTCCTCGTCGATGCTGGAGGGGAACCGCAGCTCCTTCACCGCGACCGTACGGCCCAGTGTCTCGTCCTTGGCGCGCCACACGGTGCCCATGCCGCCGCGGCCGAGCACCTCTCCCAGCCGGTACCGGCCGGCGAGGAGACGTTCGCTCCTGTCCCGACGGGACTCACCCGTCTGCTCCGCGTCCGACATGCGTCCCCTCTGCTGCTACCGCTGCTACCCGCGCAACCCGCCCTGACAGAGCCTTCATTGTCCCCTACTCGGGGACCGGCCGGCGCCCAGGGTCCACCGTCCCGCATGATGGACCGCGCACAAGGAGGGAGCGCCATGCCGACACCGCGCTCACTGGCGGCCATCGTCGTGGCGGCGACCCTCATCAGCCTGACGGCAGGCCCGCCGCAACCCGCGACGACGACCACGGACGCCACTCTTCCGCTGCTCATCGGCCGAGGCAAGGCCCCGGCCGCGGCCCTCCTGACCCGCGAACTGACCGCACCGCTCCCGAGCACCGCGGGACCGCGCCACCAGCGGCCCCTCGCGGAGCCACAACTGCCCCATGCGACAAGGCCCGTACGCCCGGCCTCGCCGGTATCCGACGCGCCGCGGCCGAGAGGGTCCCGGGCGACGGCAGCCGCCCCGAAACCGCGCCTCCGCCCCATTGTCCACTTCGCCCACGC
>NZ_WMBF01000061.1:0-21916 GCF_019400875.1 Streptomyces anatolicus
CCAGTAAGCCGAGGCCGAGCGCGGCCACCGCTATCACCGCGACACCGACGACTCCCGAACCGGTCCGGGAGAGCAGCAGCATGGCGAGGGTGGAGAAGACGACGGTCACCGAACCGTAGGCGATCTGTGCGGTGGTCGGACGTGGCATGGGACGAGGCATGACGTGATCCGTCCTCGGCAGTGATCCCCCCGCGCTCTTGGCCCGGGGGCGGATGCGGATGTGTGGGCGGCTGTATAGGAATCAAAGGGGGCCCGACGGCGGCGACTTGAGATGCTTCGCCCAGCGCGGTGGCGCACCGTCGATTGACTCTATGACGCTGCATGCCCGACGGGAACGGGCGGTAAGCGTGACCTAACCCACGGTGCCGCAGCACGGGGGGCGCACGGATTCATGACGTCCACCAAGTGGACGGTCCGGAGCGCCTGTTGGACTTCTCGCCGAAGGTGTGCCACGCGTCCGGATAACGGAACCCGGGGTCGCATAGTGCACTTGGTATGTCCAAGTCAAGGTCTGTCTTTTCTCCCGCTCTTCCGGTCGAATGTCGTCACTTGTGACGCGTACATCGCGCGCGGACCTCCTCCGACCGGGATCTCGGTCCGCCATTCGCGCGGCCGCGTGGGGAGGACATTCATCAAGTGACAGCCAGAACACGCACGTTCAGAGCCACTGCCGTGGCCGTGGCGGTGGCCGCTGCCGCCGCCACGTACTCGGCGACGACGGCCACGGCCGCCCCCGGCGACGGGGCACCGGCAGCGGCGCCGGCCATCGACAGGCAGGACCCGTCGCGGCCCAAGGCGCACGTCGACCACGACCTCGACGGGCCGTTCAGCAAGCAGCAGGCGCAGCAGCGCAAGGCGGCCCTCCAGCAGGTCGTCGAGGGCGACGCCAAGGTCCAGAAGCGGGGCGCCTCCAAGGTCGTCAAGCTCGACGACAAGAAGTACGTCGAGCTGGGCCGCGAGAAGACCGACAAGATCTTCACGATCCTGGTGGAGTTCGGCGACAAGGTCGACGACACGACCATGTACGACCCGGACGGCCCCGAGGGCCCGCAGCCGCCGGTCAAGAAGTACGGCGGCAAGCCCGGCCCGCTGCACAACAAGATAGCCAAGCCGGACCGTGCGAAGGACAACAGCACGGCCTGGCAGAAGGACTACAACCGCAAGCACTTCCAGGACCTCTACTTCGGTAAGGGCAAGGACAGCAAGGGCAAGACCAAGCACTCGCTGAAGACCTACTACGAGAAGACCTCCTCCGGCCGCTACTCGGTCGACGGCGCGGTCTCCGACTGGGTCAAGGTCGACTACAACGAGGCGCGTTACGGCTCGAACTACTGCGGCGACACCAACTGCGCCAACGTCTGGGACGCGGTCAAGGACGGCGTGACCGCCTGGACCAAGGCGCAGAAGGCCCAGGGCCGCACGGACGAGCAGATCAAGGCGGACCTGGCCAAGTACGACCTCTGGGACCGCTACGACTTCGACAACGACGGCGACTTCAACGAGTCCGACGGCTACATCGACCACTTCCAGATCGTCCACGCGGGCGAGGACGAGTCGGCCGGCGGCGGCGCCGAGGGCGAGAACGCCCTGTGGGCGCACCGCTGGTACGCGTACGGCAACGACGCGGGCCGCACCGGACCGGGCAACAACAAGGCCGGCGGCACCCAGATCGGCGACTCGGGCATCTGGGTCGGCGACTACACGATGCAGCCGGAGAACGGCGGCCTCGGCGTCTTCGCCCACGAGTACGGCCACGACCTCGGTCTGCCGGACCTCTACGACACCACCGGCAAGGGCGAGAACTCGGTCGGCTTCTGGTCGCTGATGTCGGCCGGTTCCTGGCTCGGCACCGGCAAGGAGTCGATCGGTGACCTGCCGGGCGACATGACCGCCTGGGACAAGTTCCAGCTGGGCTGGCTCGACTACGCCAAGGCCAAGGCGGCCACCACCTCCGAGCACAAGCTGGGCGTCGCGGAGTACAACACCCGCCACCGCCAGGCGCTCCTGGTCGACCTGCCGAAGAAGCCCGTCACCACCAAGATCGTGAAGCCCGCCGAGGGCACCAAGCAGTGGTGGAGCAACCAGGGCGACGACCTGAAGAACACGCTCACGCGCTCCGTCGACCTCACCGGCAAGACCAAGGCCGAGCTGTCGCTCCAGGGCTGGTGGGACATCGAGGCCAACTACGACTACCTCTACACCGAGGTCTCCACGGACGGCGGCGCCAACTACACGCCGGTGGACGGCACCGCGGACGGCAAGCCGATCACCCGCGACGCCGGTGACAAGCCCGCGTTGACCGGTGTCTCGGGCGCGTACAAGAAGCTGGTCTTCCCGCTCGACGCCTACGCCGGCAAGAAGATCGACATCCGCTTCCGCTACGCCACGGACGGCGGCGCGGGCGGCAAGGGCTTCGCGGCCGACGCCCTCGCGATCACCGCGGACGGCACCAAGGTCTTCGAGGACGGCGCCGAGGGCGACGACAACGGCTGGGTGTCGAAGGGCTTCTCCCGTATCGCCGAGTCCTTCACCAAGAAGTACGACCAGTACTACCTCGCCGAGAACCGCCAGTACGTCTCGTACGACAAGACCCTGAAGGTCGGCCCGTACAACTTCGGCTTCTCGCGCACCCGCCCCGACTGGGTCGAGCACTACCCGTACCAGACCGGCCTGATGGTCTGGCAGTGGGACACCTCCCAGAAGGACAACAACACCAGCCAGCACCCCGGTGAGGGTCTGATCCTCCCGGTCGACGCGCACGCCAAGCCGCTGAAGTGGAAGGACGGCTCGGTCATGCGCAACAAGATCCAGCCGTTCGACGCGCCCTTCAGCAAGTACGCGACGGACAAGTTCACGCTCCACAACGCGGACGTCGCGACGAAGATCAAGTCCCAGAAGGGCGTCTCGGTCTTCGACGACCGCAAGGGCACGTACTGGTACGCGTCCAACCCCACCGGAAGCGTGAAGGTCACTGACACCAACACCAAGATCAAGATCCTGAAGCAGCCGAAGGACGGCTCCTCGATCACGGTCCAGGTGGGCCCCTCCACGAAGTAATCAGCGTTTCCGCAGGTCAAACCATGATCGGCCGTCGTCCCCTAGCGGGCGGCGGCCGATCGTGTTTAGGTGCGTGGTGAGTACTTCTTATTGACGGGGGAGGGAGCAGGCATGTCCGCAGGAGGTTTCTGCAAGCTGCCGAACGGCAGCGTGGTGGTGGCACTGACCGTGCCGAGCCCGTCGCCGGGCGACGGCGCGGTAAGGATGATCGTGCACGCCGTGAACCGCGCGAGGGCGCTGACGCGACTGCGGAACCTGGGCCTGCGGGCGGTATACCTGCGGGGCAACGCGGAACCACCCACGCCGGACGAGGTCACGGCGGTCCTGCACCATCCGGACGGCTTGATATGGCGGACGGCACCCAATGCCATGCAGGAGCTGTGGCACCCGGTCAGGGCGCTGAAGAGACAGAGCGCTAGAACCAGCCCCTCCGGCGTTTGAGGAGCGGGGTCCGGGGCGGAGCCCCGTGGCGGTGGGGAAAACACCGGAGCCGGGCAAGCCGGGCCGTGCTCAGACGACAGGCTTACCCGTCAGCTCGACGCCAGCCACCCGCATCGCGGCGACCGCCCGCTCCGTCGTCGCCGAGGCAACCCCCGCCGTAAGCTCCAGCAGAACAGTCGTCCCGAACCCCTCCCGCACCGCGTCCACCGCCGTGGCCCGCACGCAGTGGTCCGTGGCGATGCCCACCACGTCCACCTCCGTGATCCCGCGCTCCCGCAGCCACTCCGCCATGGAGAGGCCGTTCTCGTCGACGCCCTCGAATCCGCTGTAGGCGGCCGAGTACGCCCCCTTGTCGAAGACCGCGTCGATCGCGCCGGAGGCGACGGCCGGGGCGAAGTTCGGGTGGAAGCCGACACCCTCCGTGCCCGCCACGCAGTGCGGCGGCCAGGAGTCCACGTAGTCCGGGTGGTCCGAGAAGTGGGCGCCGGGGTCGATGTGGTGATCCCGGGTGGCCACCACGTGCCGGTAGCAGGCCGGGGCCTGGCCGATCAGCTCCGTGATGGCGGCGGCCACGTCCGCGCCACCGGCGACCGCGAGGCTGCCGCCTTCGCAGAAGTCGTTCTGCACGTCTACGACGATCAGTGCGCGGCGCATGGGCGGTGTCCTTCTGCCGGGGGGTGACTACGAGCGTAGAGACTTCACGTGCGTTACGGGAGGGGGCACCTTCCCGGGCCCGCCAGGGGTATTCCGGGCCCCCGGAGATATCCCGGTCCCGTCAGAGATATTCCGTGGGGATGACCGCCTCGCCCCGCGACAACTGCGTCGCCGAGAGAGGCAGCCCCGCGCGCGCGGCGGCATGCCGGTCGCGGACCGCGTCGAGCGGCTCGCGGGCGACGACCTGGCCGCCCTTGACCAGCTCCACCAGGAGCTGGGCGTCGGCCAGCTCGGCGGGCACGGGCCCGGTGCCGACGACCTCGGCCTCCGCGACGCCGTGCTCATCGAGCCGCCGCGCGGCCCACTTGCGTCCGCCCACCGAGCTCTTCGCGCCGAGGGACTTCTTCGCCACCGGCTCCAGGGGCGCCTTGAGGTCCGCCGAGTGGGCGCGGGCCACCAGCTTGTAGACCATGGAGCAGGTGGGGTGCCCCGAGCCGGTGACGAGCTGCGTGCCCACGCCGTACGCGTCCACGGGCGCCGCCCGCAGCGAGGCGATGGCGTACTCGTCGAGGTCGGACGTCACCACGATCTTCGTCTCCGTCGCCCCCAGCTCGTCCAGCTGCTGGCGCACCCGGTGGGCGACGAGGAGCAGGTCGCCGGAGTCGATGCGCACGGCGCCGAGGTCGGGCCCGGCGATCTCGACAGCCATGCGGACGGCCTCGGTCACGTCGTAGGTGTCCACGAGCAGGGTCGTGCCGCGCCCCAGCGAGTCGACCTGGGCGCGGAAGGCGTCGCGCTCGTTGTCGTGCAGCAGGGTGAAGGCGTGGGCGCTGGTGCCGACGGTCGGGATGCCGTAGCGGAAGCCCGCGGCCAGGTCCGATGTGGTCGCGAAGCCGCCCACGTACGCGGCGCGGGAGGCGGCGACGGCGGCCAGCTCGTGGGTGCGGCGGGCGCCCATCTCGATCAGCGGGCGGTCACCGGCGGCCGAGGACATCCGGGAGGCGGCGGCCGCGATGGCCGAGTCGTGGTTGAGGATGGAGAGGATCACGGTCTCCAGGAGCACGCACTCCGCGAAGGAGCCCTCGACCCGCAGGATGGGCGAGCCGGGGAAGCAGACCTCGCCTTCGGGGTAGCCCCAGATGTCGCCGCTGAAGCGGTAGCCGGCCAGCCACTGGAGGGTGGCCTCGTCGACGATGTTCCGCTCGCGCAGGAAGCCGAGGACGCCCGCGTCGAAGCGGAAGTTCTCCACGGCGTCCAGGACGCGGCCCGTGCCCGCCACGACGCCGTAGCGCCGCCCCTCGGGCAGTCTGCGGGTGAAGACCTCGAAGACGGACCTGCGTCCACCGGTGCCGGCCTTCAGCGCGGCCTGGAGCATCGTCAGCTCGTACTGGTCCGTGAAGAGCGCCGTCGACGGAACATCCACCGGCAGGCCAAGGTCCGCTGTGTTCATACGAAGGATGCTACCCCGCATCTCGTCACTCTGACGATTTCATGGGCCCGTTTGTGCGGGGACCCCTTGGGGGTGGCAGCATGGGGCACGTGAGTACGGCTCCCGCAGAGATCACCCGCCCGGAATCGGACGAAGAGGCGCTCGTCGTCCCCGAGCCGGACGCCCCCTGGATCACGCTCGTGCACAACGACCCGGTCAACCTCATGAGCTACGTGACGTACGTGTTCCAGTCGTACTTCGGGTACTCCAAGGAGAAGGCCACCAAGCTGATGATGGACGTGCACCAGAAGGGCCGCGCGGTCGTCTCCACCGGCTCCCGCGAGGAGATGGAGCGCGACGTCCAGGCCATGCACGGGTACGGGCTGTGGGCCACCCTTCAGCAGGACCGCAAGTAGCGGACCCGAAGCAGCGGACCGGAAGCAGCGACGCATCTGATGCCAGGACAATTCGAACCGATCCCCGGAGGCGGCGCCGCCGTCGCCCTCGACGAGGTCGAGATCTCGATCATCCGCTCCCTCGCCGTGCAGCTCCTGGAGCTGATCGGCCCCGGCCCCGGCGGTGAGCCCTCCGACGACCCCCTCGCGGAACTCTTCGCCGAGGGTCCCAGCGAGCCCCCCACCGACCCGGTGATGCAGCGCCTGCTCCCGGACGCGTACGGCGGCCCGGGCAGCGAGACCGGGGACATCGCGCAGGAGGACGAACTGCGGGCGTATTCGGCCGAGTTCCGCCGTTTCACGGAGAACGACCTGCGGGCCAAGAAGCGGGACGACGCGCTGGTCGTGATCCGCTCCCTCGACTCGATGGCGTCATCGGGCGAGGGCGGAGCTGTCCTGAAACTGTCGGTCGAGGAGTCCCGGCACTGGCTCGGGGCGCTCAACGACCTCCGCCTCGCGATCGGCACCCGCCTCGAGGTCACCGACGAGGACGACGCCGATCTGCTCTACCGGCTCCCCGACTCCGACCCCCGCAAGCCGATGGTGATGGCCTACCTCTGGCTGGGCGGTCTGCAAGAGACGCTGGTCGGGACCTTGCTGGAGTGAGTCGGGCCGGAAACCGGTGCATATGACAGCGAGATTTGCTGTACTGGACACCTTCCGTTCACGTGGCGGTCCGTTCGCTCAGCGGATGCTCAAATCCGGATAACGATCCCGTCACTTCATTGCCCACATTTACTGCGGGAAGAGACCTTTGTCCGCTTCTCCCTGTGGGCTGCGTCACAGGTGGCTGATTCCCTCACTGTTGCGGCCGTGATAAATCTTCACGACCGCTCGGTGACGCCACCCATGTCACCGAGAGCGCTCGGGCCGGCAGACCGCCGGTAGCACTCCATAGGTATCCGGGGGGATCAGGACCTGATCCGCAGCCATCAACGCGAAACGCGGGCGCGGATCAGCATGGAGAAAGGCGTCACCATGACCTCAGTGCAGGTCGAAGAGCAGCACGACGGGCACGACGGCAATGGTGCCGTGCAGGCCGCAGGCGGGCCGTCCGGCGAGGGCGAGGGCTACCAGCGCGGTCTGGGGGCCCGGCAGATCCAGATGATCGCGATCGGCGGTGCCATCGGCACCGGCCTGTTCCTCGGCGCGGGCAAGGCCATTCACAAGGCCGGCCCCAGCCTCATCCTGGCGTACGCCATCGCGGGCCTCGTCATCTTCTTCATCATGCGGGCGCTCGGCGAGCTCCTCATGTACCGCGCCGTGTCGGGCTCCTTCTCGGAGTACGCACGCGAATTCATGGGCCCGTTCTTCGGGTTCGTGACCGGCTGGACGTACTGGCTCTTCTGGGTCGTCACCGGCATCACCGAAGTCACAGCGGCCGCCCAGTACATGCAGTACTGGACACACAACTCGTTCCCACAATGGGCATACGCCCTTGTCTTCACGGTCATCCTGTACGGCGCGAACCTCATCTCCGTGAAGCTCTTCGGTGAGCTGGAGTTCTGGTTCTCGATGGTCAAGGTCACCGCCATCATCGGCATGATCCTGATCTGCGTCGGCATCCTCACCATCGGCTTCTCCGACGCCGGTGACACCGCGACCGTGGCCCACCTGTGGAACCAGGGCGGCTTCTTCCCGAACGGCATCGGCTCGACGCTGATGACGCTCCAGATCGTGATGTTCGCCTTCCTCGCCGTCGAGCTGGTCGGCGTCACCGCGGGCGAGTCCAAGGACCCGAAGACCGTCCTGCCCAAGGCCATCAACACCGTGCCGTGGCGCATCGCCGTCTTCTACGTCGGCGCGCTGATCATGATCTTGTCGGTCGTGCCGTGGACGCACTTCCAGCCCGGTGTCTCGCCGTTCGTCGCGGCCTTCGAGAAGATGGGTCTGGGCGTCGGCGCCGCGATCGTGAACTTCGTGGTCCTCACCGCCGCGCTCTCCTCCTGCAACTCCGGCATGTACTCCACCGGCCGCATGCTGCGCGACCTGGCGCTCAACGGCCAGGGTCCGAAGCTCTTCACCAGGCTCACGAAGAACGGCCTGCCGCTGCTCGGCACCACGTTCTCCGCCGCGTTCATGCTGGTCGGCGTCTGGATCAACTACCAGTGGCCGGGTGAGGCGTTCAACTACGTCGTCTCCTTCGCGACCATCTCCGGCATGTGGGCCTGGATCATGATCCTGGCCTGCCAGATCCGCTACCGCCGCAAGGCCGACCGCGGCGAGCTGCCGCAGTCCACCTTCCGGGCCCCGGGCGCCCCGTACACCAGCTGGTTCGCCCTGCTCTTCATCGGCATGGTCATCGTGATGATGGGCGTCGACAAGGACGCGCGCATCTCGCTGTACGCCGCCCCCGTCTGGGCCGCGATCCTCGGGGTCACCTACCTGGTCCTCAAGAGCCGCAACCCGGAGGCCGCCGCGTTCAACAAGCGCAAGGTCGGCACCGCCGCCTCCGAGACCGAGCCGGTCACCAAGGACTGACACCCGCCCCTCGGGGCACCTGTCCAGCATTCGGGCCCGCCCGTACCACACTTCGGTACGGCGCGGGCCCTCTGCTTATCCTGACTGCCATGCTGACCATCACCCAGGCCCTCCACGACCAGATCGTCGCGCACGCGCGCCAGGACCACCCCGACGAGGCGTGCGGCGTGATCGCGGGCCCGGCGGGCACCGGCCGCCCCGAGCGGTTCATCCCGATGCTGAACGCCGCGCGCTCGCCCACGTTCTACGAGTTCGACTCGGGTGACCTGCTCAAGCTCTACCGCGAGATGGACGACCGCGACGAGGAGCCGGTGGTCATCTACCACTCGCACACCGCGACCGAGGCCTACCCCTCCCGCACCGACATCAGCTACGCCAACGAGCCCGGCGCCCACTACCTCCTGGTCTCCACCGCGGACACCGACGGAGCGGGCCCCTTCCAATTCCGTTCGTTCCGGATCGTCGAGGGCCAGGTCACCGAGGAAGAGGTGCGGGTCGTACAGGCATACTGACCCCGACATCTTCGAGGCGGCAGGAGCCAGGAAGCCGGTGCGAACCCGGCACGGTCCCGCCACTGTGACCCCACCCCCATCCCGGGGCGGGGGAGTCAGGAACTGACCTGCCGCCTTCTCTCCACACCACGCAGGGGACGCGGAAATCCCCTCAAGGAGGCAGTTCAGCCATGTCCCGCGCCCTACGCGTACTCACCACCGCGGCCCTGCTCGCCCCGCTCGCCGCCTGCGGCTCGTCCGGCCCCGCCGACTCCGGCAAGCCCGCCGCCAAGGCCGCCGGATTCCCGTACACCGTCACCAACTGCGGTGTGCGCACGACGTACGACGCACCCCCCAAGCGGGCCGTCACCATGAACCAGCACGTCACCGAGGTGATGCTGGAACTCGGCCTCAAGGACCGCCTCGCCGGGACCGCCTACCTCGACGACAAGGTCCTGCCGAAGTACGAGAAGGCGTACGAATCCGTTCCCGTCCTCGCCAAGGAGTACCCCTCCTACGAGAAGCTGCTCGCCGCCAACCCCGACTTCGTGTACGGCGGTTACGCCAGCGCCTTCCTCGCAGGCGACGGCCGCAGCCGCTCCGCGCTCGCCAAGTCCGGCATCAAGAGCCGCCTCAACGTCGAGGGGTGCGCGAAGCGGGCCGTCTCCATGGAGGACGTCTACCGCGAGGTGCGCGAGGTCGGCTCGACCTTCGGGGTGCGCGAGCGCGCGGACAACTGGGTGAGCGGCGCGAAGCGGGAGCTTGCCGCCACCGAGAAGAAGGCGAAGGGCGGAAAGCCGGCCTCCGTCTTCGTCTACGACAGCGGCGACAAGACGGCGTTCACGCTGGGCGGCCGGGGCATCGGCAACGACATCGTCGAGCGGGCGGGCGGCCGCAACGTCTTCGCCGACGTGGACAAGTCGTTCGGCGACGCGTCCTGGGAGAAGGTCGTCGAACGCAAGCCGGAGGTCATCGTGATCCTCGACTACGGCGCCACGACGGTCGCCCAGAAGAAGCGCCGCCTCCTCGACGACCCGGTCCTGGCGGACGTCCCCGCCATCAAGAACAAGCGCTTCGCGGTGCTCCCGCTCTCGGACGTGGTGACAGGGGTACGAGCCCCCAAGGCGGTGAAGAAGCTGGCGGCACAGCTGTGAGCACCCCCCAGCCCGTCCGGCGCCTGTCCCAGCCCGGGGGAGACCGGTTCCAGCCCGTCCGGCGTTTGAGGACGAGCCCGAAGGGCGATCAACCGAGCCACAGGGGGCGCCGCCTCCTGATCCTGACGGGACTGACCGCAGCCCTCGCGGCAGCGACCCTCGCCGGGCTGGCCCTGGGCTCGGTCAGGATCCCCCCGAGCCAGGTCCTGGACATCCTCACAGGCCACGCGGAACCCTCCCCCTTCCGCACCATCGTCCTGGACGTAAGGCTCCCCAGAGTCATCCTGGGCGCCACCGTAGGAGCCGGCCTGGCAGTCATCGGCACCGTCCTCCAGGCCCTCGTCCGCAACCCCCTCGCCGACCCGTTCCTCCTGGGCGTCTCCTCGGGCGCCTCCGTGGGCGCGGTCTCGGCGATCGTCCTCGGCGGCGTCTTCGGCCTGGGCGCAGCCCTCAGCACCGCCGTCACCATCCCCGCCGCCTCCTTCGTGGGCGCGCTCGTCTCCCTGGCCCTCGTCTACGCCCTGGCCAGAAGCGGCGGCGGAGGCTTCGCCACCGGCCGCCTGATCCTCGCCGGGGTCGCCGTCTCGTACATCCTGACCGCCCTGACCAGCCTCATCCTGGTCACCGCCGACAGCGCCGACCACCTCAAGGAAGTCCTCTACTGGACGCTCGGCGGCCTCGGCAGCGCCCGCTGGGACATGCTCGCCCTGCCCTGCGCGGTGCTCGGCGTCGGCACGGCCCTGCTGATCGCGCTGGCCCGCCCGCTCGACCTGCTGCTCGTGGGCGAGGAGGGCGCCACGGTCCTCGGCCTGGACACGGCCCGCTTCCGCGCCGCCGTCTTCGTGCTCGCCTCACTCCTGACCGGCGTACTCGTCGCGTACAGCGGCGCCATCGGCTTCGTAGGCCTGATGGTGCCGCACGCCGCCCGGCTGCTGGTGGGCGCCGCGCACCGCCCGCTGCTGCCGGTGGTGGCGCTGATGGGCGCGGTGTTCCTGGTCGTCGCCGACCTCGCCGCGCGCACGGTCGCCGCCCCGCAGGACATCCCGGTCGGCGTGCTCACCGCGCTGACCGGCGGACCGTTCTTCCTCTGGCTGCTGCGCAGGGGCCAGAGCCACGAAGGGGTGGCCACGTGACGCTGATCGTCGAGAACCTCGGGTACCGGGCCCCGGGCGGGCCGCGCCTGCTCGACGGCGTCTCACTGACCGTCGCCGAGGGCGAGACGGTCGGCGTCGTCGGCCCCAACGGCAGCGGCAAGACGACCCTGCTGCGCTGCGTGTACGGGGCGCTCACCCCGGCCGAGGGCCGCGTCCTGCTCAACGGGACCGATCTGGCGGGACTCGGCGCCAAGGCGCGCTCCCGGCACATCGCCACCGTCCCGCAGGACGGCCAGGCGGGCTTCGACCTCACCGTGCGGCAGATCGTCGCGATGGGCCGCTCCCCGCACAAACGCTTCTGGGAGGGGGACACCGAGCGGGACGACGAGCTGGTGCGCGGCGCCCTCGGCCGCGTCGGCGCGGAGCGCCTCGCCGACCGCTCCTTCGCCGCGCTCTCCGGCGGCGAACGCCAACGCGCCCTGGTGGCGCGGGCCTTGGTGCAGCAGTCCACGGTCCTGATCCTCGACGAGCCGACCAACCACCTCGACATCCGCTACCAGCTGGAGATCCTCTCCCTGGTCAGCGGCCTCGGCACGACCAATCTCCTCGCCCTGCACGACCTGAATCTCGCGGCGTACTACTGCGACCGCCTCTACGTCCTGCGCGACGGCCGCCCGGCCGCGTCCGGCACCCCCAAGGAGGTCCTGACCAGCGAGATGCTGGCCGAGGTCTACGGCGTCACGGCGGAGGTCGCGGTGCACCCGGCGACGGGCGCGCCGACCGTCACCTACCTCCCCGCATCCAGGTGATGGACGGAAACCATCCACCATGTGAGATCACATTCCAGGACCCGGACCGGGAATCGATACGATGAGCGCATGGTTTCCCACGACGTGAGCGACAAGATGCCGGGCATGCTGCTCGTGGCGCGTCTGCACGTCGACCTGTGCAGGCTCAGCAGCGCCATCTGTTCGCGCTGACCCCTGCCGCCGTACGGCCGAGAAAAGGGCCCGCGGCGCCTCATCCGCGTACGACCGCGCACCGCACGACCGCGCACACCGCACGACCGGGCCGCCGCGCGCCCACTCACCTGAACTCTCCCGACAGGAGCCCTCAGCCATGGCCATCGAGGTCCGCATCCCGACCATCCTCCGCACCTACACCGACGGCGAGAAGGCCGTCCAGGGCAGCGGTGACACCATCGCCGAACTCTTCACCGACCTCGACTCGCGGCACGCGGGCATCGCCGAGCGGCTCGTCGACCCGGCCAACGACGGCAAGCTGCGCCGCTTTGTGAACGTGTACCTCAACGACGAGGACGTCCGCTTCCTCGACGGCATCTCCACCAAGCTCGCCGACGGCGACAGCGTCACGATCCTGCCGGCCGTCGCCGGCGGCATGGTCTAGGCCCGATCCCGGATGCCTCGCTACGACTCCCCGCTCGCCGCCGTCGGCAACACGCCGCTCGTCCGCCTGCCGCGCCTGTCCCCCTCGGCCGACGTCCGTATCTGGGCCAAGCTGGAGGACCGCAACCCGACCGGTTCCATCAAGGACCGGCCCGCGCTGCACATGGTCGAACAGGCCGAGAAGGACGGCCGGTTGACGCCCGGCTGCACGATCCTGGAGCCGACCTCCGGCAACACCGGCATCTCGCTCGCCATGGCGGCCAAGCTCAAGGGCTACCGCATCGTGTGCGTCATGCCGGAGAACACCTCCCAGGAGCGGCGCGACCTGCTCGCCATGTGGGGCGCCGAGATCATCTCCTCGCCGGCGGCCGGGGGGTCCAACACCGCGGTCCGCGTCGCCAAGGAGCTGGCGGCCGAGCACCCGGACTGGGTGATGCTCTACCAGTACGGCAACCCGGACAACGCGGGCGCCCACTACGCCACGACCGGCCCCGAGGTCCTCGCCGACCTCCCCTCGATCACCCACTTCGTGGCGGGTCTCGGCACCACGGGCACCCTCATGGGCGTCGGCCGCTATTTGCGCGAGCAGAAGCCGGACATCAAGATCGTCGCCGCCGAGCCGCGCTACGACGACCTCGTCTACGGCCTGCGCAACCTCGACGAGGGCTTCGTCCCCGAGCTGTACGACGCCTCCGTCCTCACCACCCGCTTCTCCGTCGGCTCGGCGGACGCGGTGACCCGCACCCGGGAACTCCTCCAGCAGGAGGGGATCTTCGCGGGCGTCTCCACGGGGGCCGCGCTGCACGCGGCGATCGGCGTCGGCAAGAAGGCGGTGGCGGCGGGCGAGGCCGCCGACATCGTCTTCGTCGTCGCCGACGGCGGCTGGAAGTACCTGTCGACGGGCGTCTACACCGCGGCGACGACCGAGGCGGCCATCGAAACGCTCCAGGGCCAGCTTTGGGCCTAGCCGGCCGGGGGCGCCGTCTGTCACCGGCTCCGCCGAGTTCGTCCTCAAACGCCGGACAGGCTGGAAATACCCAGCCCGTCCGGCGTTTTCATGCCAAGTACTTCACCTGGTCCCAGAGGACCGGATCCACCACCCCGGCCCTGCGCCGGAACTCCCACAGCGGTACGTCCCGCAGCTCGTCCGTCTCCAGGAAGCTGGGGCGGCCCTCCGCGTCGCCCACCGAGCCCGGTGGCAGCGGGATCACGCCCGCCCGCTCGTCGTGGTACCTGCTGGTGATCTTCGCGACCCGCGCCCGCTCCCCGCGCACCGACAGGACCAGACACGGCCTGTCCTTCCCGCCGGGCCCGTCCTCGTAGGGCACCCGCGCCCACCAGATCTCCGACGGGCGCGGCGCGGGAAGCCGCCGCCGGGGCCCCCGCGGCGGCCGCGGCCGGCCCGGGGGGCGGGTGGTCCGCTGCCGGGGCCCGCGGCCCCAGCCGTCCACCAGCGCGACGACCAGTGCGAGCACCACGAGGGCGGCGAGGGCGAGCCACCAGGACGTGTCCATAACCACGACGGTACCGGCGCACGCGCCGTCACGCCCGCCACCGCACCACCCGCCCCACGCGCCCCCCGAACCGGTGACACCGCAGGTGAGTTCCCCCACAACGGCCCGCGACGGAGGAGCGACCCGCCGTTTCGCGCCTTACGCTCGACGGACCGCACACCCACCCCCCAGCTCTTTCGCCAGCGCGGAGGTTCCAGCTTCATGAAGCTCACCGTCGTCGGCTGCTCGGGGTCGTTTCCGTCCGCGGAGTCGGCCTGCTCGAGCTACCTCGTAGAGGCCGACGGCTTCCGGTTGCTGCTCGACATGGGCAATGGCGCCCTCGGCGAGCTCCAGCGCCACATCGGTCTGTACGACCTCGACGCGATCTTCCTCAGCCATCTGCACGCCGACCACTGCATCGACATGTGCGCGTACTTCGTCGCGCGCTACTACCGGCACGACGGCGGCCGCTGCGCCCCCATCCCGGTCTACGGCCCCGAGGGCACCGAGCAGCGTCTGACGACCGCGTACGCGGACACGCCGTCGGCCTCCTCGATGAGCGAGGTCTTCGACTTCCACACGGTCAAGCCGGCCGCCTTCGACATCGGCCCGTTCTCGGTGCGCACCGAGAGGGTGAGCCACCCCGTCGAGGCGTACGCCATCCGCGTCGAGCACGGGGGCAGGTCCCTCACGTACTCCGGCGACACCGGCAGCTGCGAGAGCCTGGACGGACTGGCCCTCGGCACCGATCTGTTCCTGTGCGAGGCGGCGTTCACGCACGGCAAGGAGAACATCCCCGACCTGCACCTGAACGGCCGGGAGGCGGGCGAGTGCGCCCGGCGCGCCGGTGCGGGAAGGTTGCTGCTCACCCACATCCCGCCGTGGACCGACCCCCAGGTGAACCTCGCGGACGCCCGCGCCGTGTACGACGGCCCGGCCGAGCTGGCGGCGCCCGGCGCCACGTACGAGATCTGAGCCGCCGAGCAACGCGGAAGGGCCCGCGCGTTGGTGACCAACGCGCGGGCCCTTCCGGTGTTCGACTGAGCCGGAGGCTACTTCGCCTCGGCCTTCTGGAGTTCGGCCAGCTCCTCGTCGGACTCGCGGCCCGGCGTCGGCAGGTTGAACTTGGTGATCGCGAAGCGGAAGACCACGTAGTAGACCGCCGCGAAGCAGAGGCCGACGAGGGCCAGGCCCCACGGGTTCTTCGCGATGCCGAGGTTCAGGAAGAAGTCGACCGCGCCGGCCGAGAAGCCGAAGCCGTCCTTCATGCCGAGCGCCCAGGTCAGCGCCATGGAGACACCGGTGAGCACCGCGTGGATCGCGTACAGGACCGGCGCGATGAACATGAACGTGAACTCGATCGGCTCGGTCACACCGGTGACGAACGCGGTGGCGGCGAGCGAGAACATCATGCCGCCGACGACCTTGCGGCGCTCGGGACGGGCGCAGTGCACGATCGCGAGGCAGGCGGCCGGCAGGGCGAACATCATGATCGGGAAGAAGCCGGTCATGAACTGGCCCGCGCTCGGGTCGCCGTGCAGGAAGCGGGCGATGTCGCCGTGGTAGTCCGTGCCGCCGTCGTTGTACGTGCCCGCCTGGAACCACGGGAAGGAGTTGAGCAGGTGGTGCATGCCGATCGGGATCAGCGCGCGGTTGGCGACACCGAAGACACCGGCGCCGACGGCGCCCGAACCGACGAGCCACTCACTGAAGTTGTGCAGCCCGGTGCCGAGCACCGGCCAGATCAGACCGAAGACGATGCCCGCGACCAGGCCCGCGAAGGCCGAGAGGATCGGCACCAGGCGGCGGCCGCCGAAGAAGCCCGCCCAGTCGGGGAGCTTGGTCCGGTAGAACTTCTGGTAGAGCAGGGCGACGATGATGCCCATCACGACGCCGCCGAGCACACCGGCGTTGACCGGCGCCTCGTTCATGACGATCTTGCCGTCGACTACGGAGGCGACCTTGGGCAGGTTCTTGTCCGTGAAGGTGGCGAGCACCTTCTGGAAGACCAGGTAGCCGGTGACGGCCGCGAGGGCCGTCGAACCGTCCGACTTCTTGGCGAAGCCGATCGCGATGCCGACGCAGAACAGCAGCGCCATGTTGTCGAGCAGCGCGCCACCGCCCGCCGCCATGTAGCTCGCGAGCTTGTTGACGAAGGTCGGGAAGGACTCCCGGCCCAGCATGTCGTCCTGGCCGAAACGGACCAGGAGGGCTGCGGCGGGCAGCACGGCGACCGGCAGCATGAGGCTGCGGCCGATGCGCTGCATGACAGCCATCGCGCCGGAGCCCTTCTTCTTTGCCGCGGGGGCGGCACTGGCCGTGGACACAACTTCCTCCAGTGGGCAAGGCGCCGCCTGGGGACAGTTAAGTGGGGGACGGCGGCGTCTCCGGGGGACGCGGCGAGAAGGCCGCGTGGTCTACACCATTAAGTGGTGTAGACCTGTTGTAGCACGGTGAAGGTGACGTAAGGAACCCGCGATTCCTGTGGGCTCGGCCATATACGGATATGACAGTCCAAAGGCCCCCGGACCAGAGGTCCGAGGGCCTTGTGGAGCGGTGGGGAAGCCGCTCGGCCGGAGCGCGTCAGGCCTTGGTCTGCTCCCGGTCCAGGGCCTCCGCCTCCTCCTGTGGTTCACGTCCCGGAGTCGCCAGATCGAACTTCGTGATGACGAAGCGGAATACGACGTAGTACACGACGCCGAAGCCGAGACCGATCAGAATGATCAGCCACGGCTTGGTCGCCAGACTCCAGTTGATGACGTAGTCGATCAGCCCCGCGGAGAAGCTGAACCCGTCCTTCACGCCCAGCGCCCACGTCACCGCCATCGAGACACCCGTGAGTACCGCGTGCAGCGCGTAGAGCAGTGGCGCGATGAAGAGGAACGAGTACTCGATCGGCTCGGTGATGCCCGTGACGAACGACGTCAGACCGACCGACAGCATCATGCCGCCGACCACCTTGCGCCGCTCCGGCCGCGCGCAGTGCGTGATCGCGAGGGCCGCCGCGGGCAGCGCGAACATCATGATCGGGAAGAAGCCCGAGGTGAACTGGCCCGCCGACGGGTCGCCCGCGAGGAACCGGTTGATGTCGCCGTGCACCATCGTGCCGTCGGGCTTCGTGTAGTCGCCGAACTGGAACCACACGAACGTATTGAGGAACTGGTGCAGCCCCACCGTGAGCAGCGCGCGGTTGGCGACGCCGAAGATGCCCGAGCCCAGCCAGCCCAGATCCACCAGCCACTTCGAGAAACTGGTCAGCGCGTCACCGACCGGCGGCCAGATCCACACGCACAGACCCGCGAAGATCAGCCCCACGAAGGCCATGATGATCGGCACAAGACGGCGGCCGTTGAAGAAGCCCAGCCAGTCGACCAGCTTCACCCGGTGGTAGCGCTGCCAGAACCACGCGGCGAGCAGACCCATCACGATGCCGCCGAAGACCCCCGGATTCTGGTACGCGGCCTGTGCGACCGTCCCGTCCTCCGCGACGCAGACCCCGCTCCACATGCCGGCCGCGCCGAACGTCGTATCCGCCGGGCAGTCCTCGGGGAAGGCGCGGAGCACCGCGTAGTAGACGAGGAAACCGGCGACCGCCGCGAGCGCCGTCGAGCCGTCCGCCTTCTTCGCCATGCCGATCGCGACACCGACGCAGAACAGCAGCGGCAGACCGAGCGAGGAGTCGAGCAGGGAGCCGCCCGCCGCCGCGAAGACCTTGGCCACGCTCGTCCAGCCGAGCCCGTCGGCGCCGAAGACGTCCGGCTGGCCGAGCCGGTTGAGGATGCCGGCGGCGGGCAGCACCGCGATGGGCAGCTGGAGGCTGCGGCCCATCTTCTGCAGGCCCTGGAACAGGCCGTTCCACCACTTCTTCCGCGGCACCGCGGCGGCGTCGGAACTCATCGGCGTCCTCCCGGGACAAGCCTGGTTTGGCGGTCGCCCTAGACTGGTGTAGACCAGTTGGGAACGGGTGGGAGTGCCGCCTCCGGCATGAGGCGCCACCTTGATCGTCATCATGGGGCGCGTGCGCCGTGACCGCCCGCGAAGATGGTCCAACCGTGCGTTAACGTGACAGAGCGGACCCGTCACACAGCGGACCACGGCCCGCTGAGGCCGCGTCCTTTGGAACCAGGGAGAAACACATGGCCAGCAAGGCTGAGAAGATCGTCGCCGGGCTCGGCGGCATCGACAACATCGAAGAGGTCGAGGGCTGCATCACCCGCCTGCGCACCGAGGTGCACAACCCCGACCTCGTCGACGACGCCGCGCTCAAGGCCGCCGGCGCCCACGGCGTCGTCAAGATGGGCACCGCGATCCAGGTCGTCATCGGCACGGACGCCGACCCGATCGCCGCGGACATCGAAGACATGATGTGAGTTCCTGAACGGGCTCACGGGTGGGGGTCCTTCCTCGATCGGGGGAGGACCCTCACCCATGTGCCGATAGGCTCGGCCCATGTCTACGCCCTCGCCCCGTATCGACGGCCGCACGCCCGAACAGCTCCGCCCCATCACCATCGAACGCGGCTGGAGCAAGCACGCCGAGGGCTCCGTCCTCATCTCCTTCGGCGACACCAAGGTCTTCTGCACCGCCTCCGTCACCGAAGGCGTCCCGCGCTGGCGCAAGGGCAGCGGCGAGGGCTGGGTCACCGCCGAGTACTCCATGCTGCCCCGCTCCACCAACACCCGCGGCGACCGCGAGGCCGTCCGCGGCAAGATCGGCGGCCGCACCCACGAGATCAGCCGCCTCATCGGCCGCTCGCTGCGCGCAGTCATCGACTACAAGTCGCTCGGCGAGAACACCATCGTCCTGGACTGCGACGTCCTCCAGGCCGACGGCGGCACCCGCACCGCCGCGATCACGGGCGCGTACGTGGCGCTGGCCGACGCCGTCGCCTGGGCGCAGGGCAAGAAGCTCATCAAGGCCGGCCGCAAGCCCCTCACCGACACCGTCTCCGCCGTCTCCGTCGGCATCGTCGGCGGCGTGCCCCTCCTCGACCTCTGCTACGAGGAGGACGTGAAGGCCGACACCGACATGAACGTCGTCTGCACCGGCGACGGCCGCTTCGTCGAGGTCCAGGGCACCGCCGAGGCCGAGCCCTTCGACCGCAAGGAGCTGAACGCCCTCCTCGACCTCGCCCTCGGCGGCTGCGAGGACCTCGCCAACCTCCAGCGCGAGGCGCTGGCGGCGACGCGGCAGTGACGGCGCGGCGCCGCAGCGCCGTGGACCACGCACACCAGCCACCACGTACCAGGTGCGTCGGCTGGATCACGTACATGTACATCACGTAAGGCAACCAACAACCCCCTGCCGGGCGTTGTTAGAAGTACGGGCGCGCGGGCAATGCCGGGCGCCCGTACGCACCCGGGGAGGGACCGAACCATGGCCGCGCGCCACCGTCGTATCGCCACCGCTGTCGCCACAGCCCTGATCGTCGTACCGGCAGGCGTCGGCCTCGTCGGCTGCGACGCCGTCTCGAAGGCCCTGGACTGCGTCCAGACCGCGGACACGATCGCCGACAGCGTCACCGACCTTCAGCAGGCCGTCGAGAACGCCGGCGACAACCCGGCCGAGGCCGACCGGGCGCTCGACGACATCAACAAGAACCTCGACAAGATCAGCGACAAGACCGACGACACCGACGTGAACAAGGCCGTCGACGACCTCGGCGAGGCCGTCGAGAACGTCCGCGAGTCGATCAGGAGCGGCGACAGCACCCCCGACGTCAGTCCGGTCACCGACGCGGCGGGCGAACTGACCAAGGTCTGCACGCCGTAACGGACGGGGTGCCCCCTGGACGCCTGCTTGGATACTGGGTCCTTGGATACTGGGGGGCATGACCCGCCTCATCCTCGCCACCCGTAACGCCGGCAAGATCACGGAACTGCGGGCGATCCTCGCCGACGCAGGCCTCACTCATGACCTCGTCGGCGCGGACGCCTACCCCGAGATCCCCGACGTCAAGGAAACCGGCGTCACCTTCGCCGAGAACGCCCTGCTCAAGGCACACGCCCTCGCCCGGGCCACCGGCCTGCCCGCCGTCGCCGACGACTCGGGCCTGTGCGTCGACGTCCTCGGCGGCGCCCCCGGCATCTTCTCCGCCCGCTGGTCGGGCCGCCACGGCGACGACGCCGCGAACCTCGCGCTGCTCCTGGCCCAGCTGTCGGACATCGCCCCGGAACACCGTTCCGCCCACTTCGCCTGCGCGGCGGCCCTGGCCCTGCCCGACGGCACGGAACGAGTGGTCGAGGGCCACCTCCGCGGCACCCTGCGCACGGCCCCCTCCGGCTCCGGAGGCTTCGGCTACGACCCGATCCTCCAGCCGGAGGGCGAGACCCGCACATGCGCGGAGCTGACGGCAGAGGAAAAGAACGCGATCAGCCATCGCGGGGAGGCGTTCCGGGGGTTGGTGCCGGTGGTGCGGGAGTTGTTGGGCTAAGACCAACGGGCCGTGTGGCCGATATCCAACTGATCGGCCACACGGCCCGCGAAGAGTGCGGCCGGTGGGACTCGAACCCACACGGGTGTGAACCCACTGGGACCTAAACCCAGCATGACTGCCAAATTCCATCACGGCCGCTCAAAAACGGTCAGCACGTCGACCGGCGGCGTTCAGTGTACGGGTAGGGCAGGCTAACCGGCGAGAGGCTGTCGCCCCTTCCGGCGGCACCACGTCTCCGTAAGCGCGTGGCAGTTGGGGCACAGATACCGCAGATTCTCCTGGCGGTTGTCGAGCCAGTCGCCGCTGATGTGGTCGATGTGCAACGTGATCCGTTGCCCGAGCCATTCACCGGGATTTCCGCACGAGGCGCAGCGGTAAGGCAGGCCGACTTCCTGGAGCGCGCGATGGAGCCGATCACGGTTGGCGCGGCTTGAACCCGGCGGCCGGACGACGAGCGTGCTCGCCGCGACCGGCCTTCGCTCGGTGACCGGTACGGCTCCCCAGGCCTTCCGCTTGAAGTGGCCCGTATCGAGCCCGAGCCGGGCGGCCGCACGCCGGACCCGGCGATGATTCACATCACCGGCCTCCAGGCCGAGCGCCCGTACGACGTCCGCGAAGCTGGTGGCCTCGGGTACGGCCGCGCGCAGGGCCGCCTCGTCGATCACCAGCCGGGCATTCCGGAAGTGAGCGGTGTCGACGCCGTGCTCCCGCAACATCCGCGCCAGCACCTCTCGCGAGCGGCTGTCGTCGGGCATGCCGAGCAGACGGGCCGTGCCGCGCACGCTGGAAGAGCTGGCCGCGGCATGCGTCAGCTGCGCGGGGGTGAACGGCAGGTCAAGCCGCTCCCGATTCATGCCGGGGAAGTGGCTGACGTCGAGCCCCGCACGTTCGATACGCCGAGCGAGGTGCGACATCGTGCCGGTGGCGGGCGTTGCGCCGAGCCTGAGGGCGACCTGGCGCAGGGTGGACGAAGCCGCCACGGACTGGGCGATGGCCTCATCGGTGTACTTACGCCAAGGACTGCGTTTCGTGAAGTGCGCGGTGTCAATGCCGTACTCGGCGACCTTCTGCTGGAGCACACGCCGACGCCCTCCGTTCTCGGCGAGTCCCAGAAGCCTCATCAGCGCTGACCAATTGCGCACCTCGGGTACTGCGGCAGTCAGCGACTCCCGGCTGTACGAATCCGTCATGATCGCCCCTCCTCCCGGCCACGCGTTCGCAGCCCCCGTCCGGAGTAACGAACCGTTTATCGGACCGTCACGCCCGATATACGGAACGGCCCGCCCCACTTGGGCAAGTGGGGCGGGCCGCGCTGTGTGGGGGCG
>NZ_WMBF01000607.1:0-3378 GCF_019400875.1 Streptomyces anatolicus
GTGCCATAGGGCGGGGGTGGGGCGCCCCGCTTCAGCAGCGCGAGGTCGGGACAGGCGCCCTTGTGCAGGTCACTCGGATGCCGTCGACGTTGCCTTCAGGGAGAGCCATAGCTCCATGCGGACGTCCGGGTCGTCCAGGGAGCGGCCCAGGATTTCCTCGACCCTCCGCATGCGGTATCGCAGCGTGTGCCGGTGGACGCCCAGGTCGGCCGCCGCCGCGTCCCACTGGCCGTGCCGGGAGAGCCACGCCCGCAGTGAGGCGACGAGGTCGCCGCGGCCCGTCGCGTCGTGTTCGTGCAGCGCCCGCAGGAGCCCGTCCGCGAAGGCCCGCACCGCGTCGTCCGCGAGCAGCGGCAGCACCGAACCGGCGGCCAGCTCCTCGTGCTCCACGAGGGCACGCCCGCGGCGCCGGGCGACGGACAGCGCCTGCTCGGCCTGCTTGTACGCGGTGACCGCGGCGATCGGCCCGGCCGGCGCGGAAAGGCCCATCACCAGCTCGGCCTCCTCGCCGGAGGCCGCCACCTCGCGCCCGGCACTCCCCCGCCCGGCCTCCAGCGCCGCCGCGTACTGGGCGCAGGCCCGCACCCCCGCCCCGCCGTCCACGGCGAGCAGCACCAGCCGCTCCCCGTAGGGGACGACGAGCAGTGCCTCCCCGGAGCGGGCGGCCGCGGCCTCGACCACGTCGACGAGGGCGGCGAGCGGATCACCCCCGGCCGAGGCGTCGGCGACCGCGGCGAGCACCGCGGGGGAGGCCGAAGGGGCCACCTCCCCGGCGCCCTCATCGCTGCCCTCCGCATCCGTGCCCGTACCCGCGTCCGTGCCCCTGCCCGCGCCCGCGCGCACCCGCGCCGCCGACGCGGACGCCGCCTCGGCGACCACGAGCCGGAAGGGCGCGTCGAGGAGGCCGCCGTAGAGGTCCCCCGCGACCGTCCGCGCGTGGTCGGGCTCCCCCGCGAGCAGCATCCGCAGCACGGCGGCGCCGATGCGCTGCTCGGCGGCGTGCAGCGACCGTGAGCGCTCGGTGGTCAGCGTCAGGAGGGCGATCGCGGAGTGCACCGCGTACCGCTCGGCGGTGCCGAGGGTGGACGCGGTGCCGACGGCGAGCGCGGCCCGGGGCCTGCGTCCGGTGCCGAGCGAGTGCAGCTCCACGCGGTCCTCGGCGCCCGCGACGACAAGGCTCGCGGGCGCCGGTCGCTCGCGTAGGCGTTCGACGTCGGGGGTGAGGCGGGCGGCCCGCCGCGTGGCCCAGTCCGGGGCGACGGCGACGGCGGCGCCGGAGGCGTCGTACAGCGCGGCCCAGCCGTCGACCTGCCCGGCCAGCGCGAGGAGCAGCCCTTCGGGGCCCGCGCTCAGCGCCTGCCTGGTCAGTTCGCGCTGGGCGGCGAAGCCCGCGGTGACCGCGCGGTACTGCTCCTCGGAGATGGCGGCGGAGACGGCCTTGCTGATGGCGAGGAAGGGGGTGCGCCGCGGCACCTCGATGAGCGGCAGGTTCGCCTCGGTGGCGGCGTCGAGCAGGGCCTTCGGGATGTCCGGGTAGTGCACGCCGACGGCGAAGCCGAGGCCGACGACTCCGGCGCCGACGAGGCGTTCCACATAGCGCCGCATCGTCTCCGGGTCCTCCGCGTCCAGCTTGAGCGCGGTGATCAGGAGCAGTTCGCCGCCCTCCATATAGGGCACGGGGTCGGCGAGTTCGCTGGCGTGCGCCCAGCGCACGGGGGTGTCCAGGCGCTCCTCGCCCGCGCGCACGGTCAGCTTGAGCGCGGAGTGGTGGACGAGCGAGGCGAGGGTGGGCGGCATGGGACCTTCAGGTCTGCGGATCTTTTGGCCGGTCCGTATGAACGACCTGTGTCGATTCTGCCTCACCGTACGGTGGGGACAAGACGGACTGCCCGGTAACCAAGCGCCCCCCGCCGCATCACGACACGCCCCCGCACCGAGCCGGACCGCTCCCCTCTTCGCGCGCCCCCTACCCCCGCAGATCCACCAGCAGCGGCGGCGCGTGCCCGCCCGCCACCGTGGCGAGCGAGAGCACGGCGTGGCCGGGGGGCAGCGCGTGGGCGAGGTCGGAGGCCGACCAGCGTTCGCGCTCGACCTTGCGCACGGTGACCGCGTCCGTGGTGACCGCCTTTCCGGTGACGAGCTTGCGCAGCGAGTGCAGCGCGCGCGTGACCGGCTGGTCGGCGAAGACCGTGTGCTGGGCGACTTCCTTCGTCTCGATCCACTCGGTGCCCCAGGCCTCGGTGAACCGGCGCCCGTCCCAGGTCGTCACCCCGGAGAAGGCCATCCGGCAGCCGACCGCCGCGTACAGCGGCCCCTGGAGCGACTCCGGCACCTCTCCTATCGTGCGCAGACCGAGGACGACGCCCGCGTTGAGCGACCGCAGCCGCTGGATGGCGCGCACGCTCTCGGCGGTGAGCGTGCGGGAGGCGTCGTCGAGGACCAGGCAGGCGAAGTGCGGCCGCCGGGCCCGGCTGCGTACGACGTACGAGAACTGGGCGAGCAGCAGCCGTGCCAGCAGCCGCGACGCCTCCTCGTGGCCGTGCTCGGGCAGGTCCACCCTGACCCGCAGCGGATGGTGGACGACGGCCCGCATCGAGAAGGGGTGCCCGTCGCCGCCGGGATCGAAGAAGTCGGCGAAGGCGGGCCGGTCGAGCAGGGCGAGCCGGTCGGCGAGGGCGGGGCCCGGGTCGTGGGGAGAGGCCGACTGGCGCATACGGGCGTCGAGTTCCCGGCGCATCGCGGCGTGCCCGCCCGCGGCGAGGCCCGCCTGGAGCGCGGCGAGGCCCGCGGGGTCCCCTTCGAGCAGTTCCCGCAGCACGGGCACGGACGGGAAGCGGCCGTGCAGGGCGCGGTAGGGGCCGAGCAGCTGGGCGAGGGTGGTGGCGGCGCGCCGGGTGTCGACGGCGTCGAGATCGCCGACGAGCCCCTCGGCGAGGAAGGCGGCGGCCTCGTCCGCGTCGGCGCAGTCCGCGTACAGGTCGATGTCGTGCACGGACGCCGCGTCGCCCGGCTTGACCACGACGTCGTACGTGTCGTCGGCGCCGAGGTCCGTGCCCGCCGCGCACACCACGACGACCGCGCACCGCCCGGTGAGTGCGCCCAGGGCGAGCGATTCGGCGACGGGGCGCATGAGCCGTCCCGTCTTGCCCGCGCCGGAGGGGCCCACGGCCAGCAGTGAGGTGCCGAGCACGGCGGGGTCGAGCGCCGCGCCCGCGCCGCGTACGGCGTACGGGTTGCGGTCGTCCTGTGCGAAGCGGCCGATCCTGACCTGGCCGACGAGCGGGTCGTGGACGGCGGCGCGGGCGGGCAGGTCACGCTGGCCGGAGGGGTGCAGCCAGGCGGCGGCGCCATGCCGGGCGACGGTGTCCACGAAGGTGG
>NZ_WMBF01000608.1:0-3375 GCF_019400875.1 Streptomyces anatolicus
CCCGCGCCCACACCCGCGCCCGCAGGACAAAGGCATATGCCATAAGCAACACCGCATCGGGTGATGCCAAATCCCTTACGAGCCCCCTCCCGCTGTGCGAAAGTCATTAGCGGTCCACCATCCGTCAAGTTGGTCGCACCGCACCTTCACCGGAGCATCCATGCCGTCCCATGTCTTCGCGGACCACGCCGCGGGCCAGCCGCCCGAGCGCGGCGCGGTCGACGCGCTGATCTCGCAGACGCGCCGGCTCCGCGGCGACGTCGACGCCGTCCGGCGTGACGCCGTGGCCGACCACGGGGACCCGGCGGGGCGCTGGCAGCGAGCCCTGTGCGATCTGGCCGTGCACCAGCTCGACGACCTCGACGACCACCTCGCCCAGCTGCGGGACGGCCCGCCGCGTGCGGCACGCGAGCCCGCGGCCCCGCCTTTACCCCGGCCCGCGGATCCGCACCGGGACTCGCTCCTGAGCCGGGTGGGCAGCGCCGAGTGGAACCTCCTCACCGACGAGGCCAGCTGGTCCTGTGAGCTCTACGACATCCTCGGCCGCGACCCGGCCGCCCCCCCGCTCTCCCTCGACGAACTCCCCTCCCTCGTCCACACCGGCGACCAGCCCCTGCTGACCGCGATGGTCACGGACTGCCTGGTCGACGGGAAGCCCATCGACGGAGAGTTCCGCATCGTGCGCCCCGGCGGTGACGTGCGCCAGGTGCACATGATGGGCGAGCCCGTCCTCGCCGCCGACGGCTCCACCGCCTCCATGTGGGCCGTCCTGCGGGACGTCAGCGAACTGCGCCGCAGCCAGCGCGTGCTGCGCGAGACCCAGGAATCCCTGCGCCGCCGCCGCGAGATCGCGCAGACCGAGCACCGGCTCGCGGCCGAACTCCAGCAGGCGGTGCTGCCGCCATGGCGCGGCGCGCTGCGCTTCGCGCGGGGCGGCCCCGCGCGCCTCGACCTCGCCGCCCACCACCTCCCCTCCTCCATCGGCTCGCTCATCGGCGGCGACTGGTACGACGCCATGGAACTGCCCGACGGCCAGGCCCTGTTGAGCGTCGGCGACCTCACCGGCAACGGCGTCACCGTCACCTCGGGCATGGCGATGCTGCTCGGCGCGGTGCGCGGCATGGCGGTCGCGGGCGCCCCGCCCGGCCGCCTCATGGGCTGGCTCAACGACCTCATCGACACCACGGCCCGGCCCACCCTCGGCAGCGCGCTCTGCTGCCGCTACGACCCCGGCACCCGCCTGCTGACGTGGGCGCAGGCCGGACACCCCGCCCCGCTGCTGTTCCGCGACGGAACGGGACGCGCGCTGACGCCACCGGCCGGCGCGCTCCTCGGCGCCGCCCGCGCAGCGGCGTACGAGCAGGCCGAAGAGCAACTACGGCCCGGAGACCTGTTGTTACTGCACACCGACGGCCTGGTGCCACGGCATGACAGGGACGCGACGACAGAGCTGCTGCTCTCCCTCGCCCCCCGCCTCACCGAGGCGTCCACGGCACAGGACAGTGTGCGGACCCTCGTCGAGGAGTTCGGCGCAGGCGCGCGCGAGAACGACGCCTGTCTGTTGATCGCCCGGTGCTGAGGGCGCCCGGTAATGAGAGCACCCGGTGCCGAGAGCGCCGCGCGCGTTACGCCCTTGCCGTCCTTGCCGCCCCCTTGCCTCCCTTGCCCCCCTTCGGCAGCGCGAGCTTGATCTCCTCGCGCAGGTCCTTGATCTTCGGGTATCCGGAGTAGTGCGCCGTCAGGCGGTACATCTCGCGCAGCCGGTCCCAGGTGCGGTGGGAGGAGTTGGCGCTCATCGACACCAGCGCCAACCGCGCGTACCGATCTGCCTGTTCGGGGTCGTCGGCGATGAAGCAGGCCGACGCCAGCGAGATGTAGTCGAAGATCTGGGAGCGGTCGTGGCCCTTGGCCCGCAGCTCGATGGCCGCCTTCGCGTGCCGCTGCGCGATGTTCGCCGCGGCCGGTTCGTGGTCGGCGAGGGTGCGGTAGGCGAGGGCCTGCATGCCGTGCAGATCCGCCTCGTCGAACATCTGCATCCAGCTCGGCGGCGGCACGTCCCCCTTGTCGGAGACGAAGAGGTCCTCGGCGAGACCGAGCGTGCGCCGCATCGCCTGGCCGCGCCCCATCGACGCCTGCGCCCAGGCCTCGATGGTGTAGAGCATGGCCCGGGTGCGGGGCAGGGCCTCCTCCCCCGCGCCCGACTTGGCGAGCTTCATCAGATCCAGGGCGTCGTCCGGCTTGCCGAGGTGCACCATCTGGCGGGCGGCCCGCGACAGGGCCTCCCCCGCGCGCGGGCGGTCGCCTCCCTCGCGCGCCGCGTGCGCCGCGATGACGAAGTACTTCTGGGCCGTGGGCTCCAGGCCGACGTCGTGCGACATCCAGCCCGCGAGGACGGCGAGGTTGGCGGCGACGCCCCACAGGCGGCGCTGGAGGTGGTCGGGGTGGTGGTAGTTGAGCATGCCGCCGACTTCGTTGAGCTGGCCCACCACGGCCTTGCGCTGCAGCCCGCCGCCGCGGGCCGCGTCCCAGGCGCGGAACACCTCGACGGAGCGCTCGAGCTCCTCGATCTCCTGTGACCCGATGGGGGCGGCCTCATAGCGGTCGAACCCGGCGGGGTCGGCGTGCAAGGGGTCGTTGATACGGGGGGCGTCGGCCGCGAGGGCCGGGTCGGTGTGCAGCCAGTCGTGCATGGCGCTGCTGAGTGCGGAGCCTGCGGCAAGCGCGGCGCCCGCGCCCACCAAGCCGCGTCGGTTGAGCATGAGGTCCATTCCCGTGAATTCGGTGAGGACCGCGGCTGTCCGCTCGGGCGCCCATGGCACGCCGTCGGGGTGCTCCACACTCCCGCCGCCGCGCCGCTTCCCCGGGCGCCCGTGCCGGACCAGACCTAGATCCTCGATGGTCACGACACGGCCGAGACGCTCGGTGAACAGGACGGCCAGCACCCGGGGCACCGGATCGCGCGGGATCTCCCCCATGTCGATCCACCGCCGCACCCGCGAGGTGTCGGTGGCCAGCTGCGGGTGGCCCATGGCCGCCGCCTGCCGGTTCACCAGTCTCGCGAGCTCACCCTTGGACCAGCCGGCCAGGCCGAACAGGTCCGAAAGGCGGGTGTTGGGTTGTCCGTTCACGTCAAGCCCCCAGGTTCTCGGCTGAGTTGACAGTAACCCTCTGTCAGTTGCTGAGCGACTATTCGCCAGGGTTCGCCAGGGTGCGCCAGATGGTGTGCCAGGGGAGGCCGGGTGTCAGGTAGGAGTGCGCCACCCCGACCCGGTCGCCGCAAGGCACTCCCCAGGGTGCTCCCGACGCGATCGGGGCGGGAGGCGCACGCAATTCACAGGCACACGAAGGGATCTGTATCGCCCATGTACGCAGCAT
>NZ_WMBF01000609.1:0-3366 GCF_019400875.1 Streptomyces anatolicus
GGGCGGGGCGGGAGGCGTGCATGGCAGAGGTGTTCTTGCGGCGGCTGAGCCGTTGGCAGGCGGAGCAGCAGCGGGAGGCCGTGGCCAACCTCTACGTAGAGGCCTATCGGGGTGTGGCGGGCGCCGAGTACAGCGACCGGCAGGGCTTTCTGGGGCGCTTCGAACGCGATGTCCAGCAGCCCGACTTCGACATGGTCGTCGCCGACTCCGGTGGCCTTGTCGGCGCCCTCTACGGGCATCGCGCCGCGCCCACCGGCGAGTGGTGGGAGGGGTTCCGCGGCATCCTGCCCGCCGGTGTCGAGGAGCAGACCGCTTCGGGCCGGGTCTTCCTGCTGAGCGAGCTGATGGTGGCGCCCGCCCACCGCGGGAAGGGCGTCGCCACCCGGCTGCGGACGCTGCTCCTGGCCCGGCACACCGCCGATGCCGTCGTCGCCGTCATCAAGCGGGACGACGAATTGGGGCGGGAGGTGCTGCGGGCCTGGGAGTGGGCGAAGCTGGGGGAGTTCGACCCCGGGCGCGAGGGGTGGCTGCGGGCGCCTACGCCGTTGCCCTGAGCTTGCGGGGAGGGAGGCGTCAGGGCTTGCTCGCCTTCAGGAGAGCCGCTTGTCGTCAGGAGGGCTTGCTCGCCTTCAGTGAGTACATGAGCGGGACGCGGGGGCGGTCCTTGGGGAAGCGGTAGGCGCCGTCGCGGATCTCCAGCGCGCCGAAGCGCGGGAAGAGCGTCATGTCGTGCTCGTGCAGGAAGTCGATGCGCAGGCCCGCCGCGGCGAGCGCGGAGACGACCTCTCCGATGGGGTGCTGCCACTCGACGGAGCGGTTGTGGACGGTCGGCGTCGTCGTGTCCACGTACCCGTGGGGGTCCTCCTCCACCCAGGCCTCACGCGCGAAGTAGTCGTGCTCCAGGTGGGAGCCCGTGGCGTCGTCCAGGATGTCGGTGAGCGGGTGGAACTCGGCGAGGTAGAGGAAGCCGCCGGGGGCGACGAGGCAGGCGGCGGTCTCGGCCCAGCGCTGGATGTCGGGGAGCCAGCAGAGCGCGCCCACTCCGGTGTAGACGATGTCGTACGCGGAGTCGGGGACCGCCTGCGCCGCGTCGTACACGTCCGCGGTGACGAAGGCGGCGCGCTCCGGGCCGAGGCCCAGCTCGGCGGCAAACTCCCGGGCCGCGTCGACGGCGGTCTCGGAGAAGTCGAGGCCGACCACGCGGGAGGCGCCGTGCCGCGCCCAGGACAGGGTGTCGAGGCCGATGTGGCACTGGAGGTGCAGCAGCGACCTGCCGCGTACGTCACCCACTTCCGCGCGCTCGAAGTCGCGCAGGGCGTCCTCGCCGGCGCGGAAGGCGGCGACGTCGTAGAAGTCGCTGGCCAGGTGGATCGGGACGCGTTCGTCCCAGCGTTTTCGGTTGGTCTCGCGCCAGTCCGCAGGGGTCTGTGAGTACATGTGCGGAAAGTTATCCACAGGCTGGGGACCTCGCCAGCGAATTGTCGGTGGGTGCGGGCACTATGGGGGGCATGAGCGAGACGGGTGCAGAGAAGGCCACGGGGTCGAAGTCCATGCCGGACTGGGAGAAGCGGTTCAGGGCACCACGGGTGTCGCTGCCGGACTGGGCGGAGGACGCGCCGCAGCGCTCCCTGTTCGTGTCGAACGCGACGGGGACGTATGAGCTGTACGCGTGGGACAGGACGACGGGCACCCAGCGCCAGGTCACCGACCGGCCGAACGGCACGACGGACGGCGTGCTCTCGCCCGACGGCGAGTGGATCTGGTGGTTCAACGACAAGGACGGCGACGAGTTCGGCGTGTGGCTGCGCCAGCCCTTCGCCGGGGGGCCCGACGAGCCCGCGGTGCCCGGCCTGGAGGGCTCCTACCCCGCGGGGCTCGCGCTCGGCAGGGACGGCAGGACGGTGGTCGTCGGACGCTCCACGGACGAGGACGGCTCGACGATCCACGTCGTGCGCCCGGATGCTCCCGGCGGCCCGGACGCGGGGCCCGTCGAGGTGTACCGCCACCGCGAGTCGGCGGGCGTCGGCGACCTCTCCCACGACGGCACGCTCATCGCCGTGGAGCACACGGAGCACGGCGACGCGATGCACTCCGCGCTCCGCGTGATCAGGACGGACGGCTCCACGGTCGCCGAGCTGGACGACACCAAGGGCGGCACGGTCGAGCTGGGTCTTGAGGTCCTCGGCTTCGCGCCGGTCCACGGGGACACGCGCCTGCTCATCGGGCACCAGCGCCGGGGCCGCTGGGAGCCGATGCTGTGGGACGTCGCGTCCGGCGAGGAGAGCGACCTCGCGCTCGGGCTGCCGGGTGATGTGAGCGCCGAGTGGTATCCGGACGGCTCCGCGCTGCTGATCGCGCACGGCTTCGAGGCGCGGGGCGAGCTGTTCCGCTATGACCTGGCCTCGCGGGAGCTGGTCCGCATCGAGACGCCCGCGGGCTCGGTCTCGGGTGCGACGGCGCGGCCCGACGGCTCCGTGGAGTACATGTGGTCCTCGGCGGCCGAGCCGCCGGTGGTGCGGTCCACCTCGGGTGGCGTGGTCCTGGATCCGCCCGGCATGAAGGCGCCGAGGTCCGTGCCGGTGGAGGACGTGTGGGTGGAGGGCCCCGGCGGCCGTGTCCACGCCCTCGTGCAGAAGCCCGCGGGCGCCTCCGGTCCGCTCCCCACGGTCTTCGAGGTGCACGGCGGGCCCACCTGGCACGACAGCGACTCCTTCGCGGCGGGCCCGGCGGCCTGGGTCGACCATGGGTACGCGGTGGTGCGGGTCAACTACCGGGGCTCCACGGGGTACGGCCGTGAGTGGACGGACGCGCTCAAGCACCGGGTGGGCCTCATCGAGCTGGAGGACATCGCGGCGGTCCGCGAGTGGGCGGTCACCTCGGGTCTCGCCGACCCCGACCGCCTGGTCCTCTCGGGCGGCTCCTGGGGCGGGTACCTCACCCTGCTCGGCCTCGGTACGCAGCCGGACGCCTGGGCAGTGGGGTTGGCGGCGGTGCCCGTCGCGGACTACGTGACGGCGTACCACGACGAGATGGAGGCCCTCAAGGCGATGGACCGCACGCTGCTGGGCGGCACGCCGGAGGAGGTCCCCGAGCGCTTCGCCGCGTCGTCCCCCTTGACGTACGTGGACCAGGTCAAGGCCCCGGTCTACATCTCGGCGGGCGTCAACGACCCGCGCTGCCCGATCCGCCAGATCGACAACTACGTGGGCCGGCTGGTCGCGCGGGGCGCGGTGCATGAGGTGTACCGGTACGACGCCGGGCACGGGTCGCTCGTCGTGGACGAGCGGATCAAACAGGTCGCCCTCGAGCTGGCCTTCGCCTCCCGGCATCTGGCGGGGGTGCCTCGGGTGGGGTGAGGTTCGCCTG
>NZ_WMBF01000610.1:0-3351 GCF_019400875.1 Streptomyces anatolicus
GACCGGGCCCCCAAGCCCCGCCGAGCAGCGGCCCCGGTCAGGGCCGCCGGTACGGCGCGCAGAGCAGGTCGTTGTAGTTGCCGTCGTCCAGACAGATACGTACGAGCTGGGCACCGCCGACGATGTCCGCCGGGACGACGAAGCTGAAGCTCCTGGTCGTACCGCAGGCCATGTCACCGGGATCGGAGCCCCTCGTACCCACCAGCGCGCGGCTGGCGTCGTAGGTGCGCCCCCAGGTGAGGCGGCAGTACGCCTTGCCGGCCGAACTCACCGATTTGTGTGTTCCCTCCACGAGGACCGACCGGTTGTACCAGGTCAGCTTTCCGTCGGTCCACGTGTTCCCCACCTCGACGCGGAACGAGTTGGTGGGGTAGTCGGTGGCCTGTGCGCCGGCGGCGGGAGCGCCGAGCAGAGCGCCCGCTGTCAGTGCCACGGCGCCGACGGCGGCGGAGAGTTGCGTGCGCAAGGTGACCTCCAGGATGTGAGCCTGTTGCGGCTTCATATGCTCCTGGACCGGGATGCCGGGGCCCAGCTCTTAAGTCACGGCTTAAAGGGTGCGGTGAGCAGGGCGAGCCCCAGGGGGGTCACGAGGTGCAACACGGATCCGCCCCGGCGGCTTGTGGTGATCAGGCCCGTCTTGCGGAGCACCGTCGCGTGCTGACTGGCGGCCGCGGCCGAGACGTTGAGGCGCCGGGCCAGCTCGGTCGTCGTGCAGCCCTCCGCCGTCACGTGCAGCGCGGCGGCCCGCGTACGGCCCAGCAGGGACTCAAGGCTCGGGCCGGGGGAGCCGCCGGGGCCGGCCGGGCCGGTACCGGTCAGCGGCTCGCGCAGGCACGGAACGGTCAGCCGGGGCGGCTGCGCGGGGTCGAGCGGGTCGTACAGCAGGCTCATCGGGAGCGGCGAGAAGACGGTGGGCGTGATGATCAGCCCTCTGCCCTGGAGACGCACCTCGGTCCGGCGCGGGTAGGGCACTTCGAGCACGGGCGGACACCAGCGGACCGCTGGCGGGCCCAGCGACCGCAGCAGCAGATCGATGCCGCCCTCCAGCATCAGGTTCGCGTAGCGGGAGGCCAGCGCGACCAGTTCGGAGCGGCCCTTGTCCCAGTAGGGCGCCACGGTGAGCCGGTGGCAGGCGCGCACGGCGTCGGCGAACTCCCGCCGCGCTTCGCGGTCCCCGTCGGCGACCCGCCTCGCCCATGCCAGGTGCCGGGGGTGGAAGTCGAGGCCTTCGAACTCCCGCTGGATCCGGGAGGCGGGTGCGCGCAGCAGGTTGTCCACGGCGTGTTCGAGGGAGGGCGCGTCGCCCATCAGGGCCAGCAGGTCGAGCCCCGGCCCGCGCATCGGGACCAGGGACGTCAGCGGGCGCGTGTCCGCCCCCAACCGGCCCACGAGCGCCGACCGCCACTCGCGGAAGTGGGGAAGGTCCCGGTTCTGCCTGAGGAGTTCGAGGCTGTAGTACGTTTCCGCCGCGACTCCGATGGTCGCGGCCACGCGGGTCCGCGTGAGGTCTTCCGACGTGAAGTGGATCCGTAACACCGGCCGGCCCCCTGTCACCGCGGTGGAGCGTGTCTGCGCATCCCCAGACTGCCCCGGCCCGGCGCTCCCCACGCGGTGTCTTCCGGCCACCGCGCGGGGAGCGCCTTTACGGGGCGACGAGCCGGGGGGTACGCGGCCCGCGCCGCGAGTGAGGAACCGTACCGGCGCAGCAGCAGGACCGCCGTCGTGGCGAGGCCCGTGAGGAGGCCGAGCGGCAGATGCCGACCGTCTCCAGGCCGAGGGGGGCTGCGCTTCGTCGCCGCGGTCTACATCGCCATGAGCATGAACATGGGTTCACCCGGGAGTTGAGCCTCCGCGTGGCGCGCGCTCGGTGTCCCGGCCGCGCTGGTTATGGAGCACCCGCTTCAGAATGTGTTAGCGTCCTCACTCGTCAGTTCTGAAGCAGTTGCTTCAAAAAATCTCGGCACGTCGGAGGGATGTCCCATGCCACCTGCGGTCTACATAGTGGCGCTCGGCATCTTCACCCAGGGCACCTCGGAGTTCATGCTGTCCGGCCTTCTGCCGGGCATGGCGGACGACTTGGGGGTGTCGATCCCGGACGCGGGCCTGCTCATCTCGGCCTTCGCGATCGGCATGGTCGTCGGCGCCCCCCTGCTCGCCGTCGCCACACTCGGCTGGCCGCGCCGCACGGCGCTCGTCTGGCTCCAGGCCGCCTTCGTCGCGGCCCATGTGGTGGGCGCCCTCGCGCCCGGCTACACCGTCCTGTTCATCACACGCATCGTCAGCGCCCTTGTCTACGCCGGGTATTGGGGCGTCGCCGTGGCCACCGTGGTGGCGCTCGTCCCGGCGGCGGCCAAGGCGCGGGCGGTCGCCGTGGTGGGGGCCGGACTGACGCTCGCCACCGTCGTTGGCGTCCCCGCGGGCACGGTGCTCAGTCAGCACTCCAGCTGGCGCGCCGCGTTCTGGGCAGTGGCGGCGGCCACCGTGGTGAGCCTCGTCTGCACGCTGCTCGTGGTCCCGGGCGGCCGGGACGAGGGCGAGCGCCCCTCCGTCAGGGCCGAGCTGCGTGGCATGGCGCGGCCGCAGCTGTGGCTCTCGTACGCCATCACGGCCTTCGCCTTCGGAGCGGTCATCGTCACCTTCAGCTATCTGGCGGCGCTCCTGACCGAGGTCAGCGGCGTCTCCGCGGGATGGGTACCGGTGCTCCTCGCCCTCTTCGGCGTCGGCGGCATGGCCGGCATCCTGATCGGCGGACGCACGGCGGGGGCGCGCCCGCTCGGCACGCTGGGCGCCGGGCTCGGCGGGCTCGCCCTGTTCTCCGCGCTGCTCGCCCTGACCGCGCAGGTGACGGCCGTGGTGATCGCCCTGGTCTTCCTGCTCGGTCTCGCCGGTTACGTCACCAACCCCGCTTTGCAGTCACGGGTGTTCACGCTGGCGCCGGGGGCCCCGACGCTCGTGGGCGCGGCCAACACGGCCGCTTTCAACGTCGGCAACACCGTGGCCCCGCTGCTCGGCGGCATGGCCATCGACGCCGGGTTCGGCTATGCCTCGGTGGCCTGGGTGGGGGCCGCGCTGGCCGCCGCGGGGGTCGCCGGTGTGCTGTGGGCGGCGTACCTCCAGCGCCCGGGGGCGGGGCGGGCGCCGACGCCAGAGCCTCGTGCGGCCGTGATCGCCCGCGAGACCGCCAAGGCGGAGGCGTGAGCGCCGACGCGCGGGCGAACCGCGCCGCACCAGCCGCCTCCGCTGCCCCGGTAACCCCTGCTACCCCGGCAGCCTCCGCTTCCCCGGTAGCCTCCGCCGCGCCAGCCGCCTCCGTTACCCCCGTAGCCCCCGCTACCCTCGCTTCCCCCGCAG
>NZ_WMBF01000611.1:0-3328 GCF_019400875.1 Streptomyces anatolicus
CTGCGGGCGAGGCGGGCGAGGCGGGCGGGAAAGCCTGAGGGGGCCGGGCGCGTCCCACTCCCGCGTTCCAGGCGGCATACGTTTCCGCTGGTCAGGCCCGCTTGTGGCGTTCCAGTGTCCCGGATTGCCGGAGTTTCGTGGCTTCTGGGATGGATCACCCCGCATGGTCGAGCTGTGTCCGTACATCGGCACCACGGCACCACAGCAACGACCCGAGGAGTCCGTACATGCTTCGCAAGCGTTCACGTCTGATCGCCGTCCCGATCGCGGCCGTCGCCCTGACGCTGACCGTCGCCGGTCACCAGGCCGGTGCGGCCGGGACCGGCCCTTCGGCCCCGGGCGGCGCGGGGGCGTCCGGCAAGGCGGCCGCCCCCGCCCCCTGCCTGGCCGGAGCCACGACGCTGGTCGGCGATCTCGACGGTGACGGCCGCCCGGACAAGATCACGAACCCCGGGCACACCGGCACCAGGATGACCGTCCAGTGGGGCGCGGCGGACGGCTCGTTCGGCACCAAGCAGAACGTCGGCAAGCTGCTCGGCGCGAAGCCGGGCGAGGTCGCGACCGCCGCCGTCGCCGACTTCCAGAAGGACGGCAAGCTGGACATGGTCGTCAACATCGTCAAGCCGTCCGGCGTCGACGACCCCGCGACGGCACGCGTCGCCGACTACCGCCCGGGCCCGCTCAAGCGCGCGAACCTGGCCTCGGCCCACGCCCGCCACCTCGACATCGGTGACAGCCGCGAGGTCAAGCAGCTCCGCATCGCCAACTACGGCGACGACCAGTACCCGGACCTCGCGATCCTCAACAACGCCGGTGACGGCGTATGGGACCGGGAGGTGCGCCTGACGAAGGCGCGCACCGGCCCGGGGAGCTACGACTCCGAGCAGCAGTACAAGTACGGCGAGCACGGCACCCCGGCCGAGCCGCCGGCGATGCCGAGCGACGGCTGGAAGCGGTTCTACCAGGCCTGCACCGCCTGAGCCGGTGCCCGACCGACGGCGGCCTTCGGGCCGCCGTCCCGTCGCACGCACGCCGCACGCGCGCCCGCCACAGGGCCGGGCAAAATTAATGCAAGCACGCTTGCTTGTTTCTCCGCGCGCTGCCATGCTCCCTGGCACACCGCCGTGCCCCGAGGGGAGCGTTCCGTGTCCGATGCCCTGCCCGTGCTCGACGACCTGCGCAGCGAGAGCGAGGAACTCGACCGGCTCGTCGCGGAGTTGGGCGAGGAGCGCTGGGCGCTCGCGACGCCCGCGCCCGGCTGGACGGTCGCCCACCAGATCGCGCACCTCGCCTGGACCGACCGGGCCGCGCTGCTCGCCGCGACCGACCCGGAGGCGTTCGGCGCCGAGATCGAGAAGGCCGCCGCGGCCCCCGGCACCTTCGTGGACGAGGGCGCCGAGGAGGGGGCCGCGCTGCCGCCCGCCCAACTGCTCGCCGCCTGGCGCTCGGCCCGCGCCCGCCTGTGGCAGGCCCTCCGCGACGCCCCCGCCGGCACCCGCCTGCCCTGGTACGGGCCGCCCATGGCCGTGCCCTCCATGGCCGGCGCGCGGCTCATGGAGACGTGGGCGCACGGCCAGGACGTGGCGGACGCGCTCGGCGTGCGGCGGGCGCCGACGGACCGGCTGCGGCACGTGGCGCGGATCGGCGTACGGGCTCGGGACTTCGCCTTCGCCGTACGAGGACTCGGCGCGCCCGGCGAGGAGTTCCGGGTCGAGCTGACGTCACCCGTGACGGGGGAGGTGTGGGCGTACGGCCCCGAGGACGCGGCCCAGCGCGTCACGGGCCCGGCGCTCGACTTCTGCCTCCTGGTCACCCAGCGCGCCCACCGCAACGACCTGGCGCTCCGGGCGGAGGGCCCCGACGCCGACCGCTGGCTCTCCCTCGCCCAGGCCTTCGCGGGCCCGCCGGGCGAGGGGCGCGAGCCGGGTGCGGGCGCGGGGCGCGAGCCGGGTGCGGGAGCAGGTCGGTGACCCCGCCGTCCCTGCGCAAAGGCCCCCCGCGCATACGCCCCCTGCGCATAGGCAACGCCTCCGGCTTCTACGGCGACCGGTTCAGCGCCATGCGGGAGATGCTGACCGGTGGCGAACTCGACGTGCTGACCGGGGACTATCTCGCCGAGCTGACCATGCTGATCCTCGGGCGGGACCGGATGAAGGACCCGTCCCGGGGATACGCCAGGACCTTTCTGCGGCAGCTGGAGGAATGCCTCGGCACCGCCCACGAGCGAGGCGTGAAAGTCGTCGCCAACGCCGGGGGGCTCAACCCGGCCGGGCTCGCCGGGGCCGTGCGGGAGCTGGCCGGGCGGCTCGGCGTCCCCGTGCGGGTCGCGCATGTCGAGGGCGACGACCTCGGAGGGCGTTTCCCCGGCGCCCTCACCGCCCACGCCTACCTCGGCGGCGCCGGGATCGCCGCCTGCCTGGACGCCGGGGCCGACGTGGTCGTCACCGGGCGCGTGACCGACGCCGCCCTGGTCAGCGGGCCCGCCGCCGCCCACTTCGGGTGGGGGCCCGCCGAGCACGACCGGCTCGCGGGCGCCGTCGCCGCCGGGCACGTCCTGGAGTGCGGCACGCAGGCCACCGGCGGCAACTACGCCTTCTTCGCCGAGCACGAGCCCGCATCCCTGCGCCACCCCGGCTTCCCGCTCGCGGAGATCCACCAGGACGGTTCCGCCGTCATCACCAAGCACGACGGCACCGGCGGCGTCGTCGACGTCGGCACGGTCACCGCGCAGCTCCTCTACGAGACCCAGGGCGCCCGGTACGCGGGCCCGGACGTCACCGCACGGCTCGACACGGTCACCCTCACCCAGGAAGGCCCCGACCGCGTACGCGTCGACGGTGTACGAGGCGAGGCCCCGCCGCCCACCCTCAAGGCCGGTCTGACCCGGCTCGGCGGCTTCCGCAACGAGGTCGTCTTCGTGCTGACGGGCCTTGACGTCGAGGCGAAGGCCGCGCTCGTCCGCGCCCAGATCGAGGACGCCCTGGAGCGGGCCGAGTCCCGGCCCGCCGCCCTCCGTTGGGAGCTGGCCCGCACCGACCGCCCCGACGCCGCCACCGAGGAAAGCGCCTCCGCCCTGCTGCGGCTCATCGTGCGCGACCCCGACGCCGACACGGTGGGCCGCGCCCTCAGCGGCGCCGCCGTCGAACTCGCCCTCGGCAGCTACCCCGGCTTCCACGTCACCGCACCCCCCGGCAAGGGCGCCGCCTACGGAGTCTTCGAGGCGGCGTACGTGGACCGCTCCGGCGTCCCCCACGTGGCCGTCCTGCCGGACGGGGAGCGGCGCCAGATCGGCTCTGGCGACGACACCCGCGTACTGGAGGACGTGCCC
>NZ_WMBF01000612.1:0-3319 GCF_019400875.1 Streptomyces anatolicus
ACCCGGGACCACCCCGGTGTCGTCCCCGTCGCCCGGCACAGCGCCAGATACAGCGGGATCGGCGGGGTGTAGGGCACATCGCCCTCCGGCCGGTTGATCAGCACAGGGGCCCGGCGGCCGCCGTCCCGCACGACCGCGCCCGCCGAGTAGGCGGCCGGCGAGGGCCACTCCATGGCGACGTCGGAGTCCGCCGGAACGATCCACCACCAGCGCGGCCCGTCCTCGTACACGCACCCCACCCGGGGCAGCCGCGACATCAGCCGGGGCCCGAGCGCCGCAGGCACCGCCACCGCGTCGCGGCCGAGCGGTTCGGTCATGCCTTCGGGCAGATCGAGCCGCAGGGGCGGGGGTGGCGGGACCCCGGCCCGCTGTCGCCGCCGGGAGAGCCGGACCAACGTGTTCAGATCCAACGGCCGCACCATTCCCGCGTTCACATGCCCCCCGCCCGCGTCACTGCCACGCTCGACTCACCCGTTCTCCGCACGTGCCGACGCTGTCGTTCCGGTCCACGCCGTCACAAGCGGTACTTCGGCTCTTCGGTACTCCGGTACTCCGGTACATCCGGACTCCGGGGCACCTCCGTACTCCGGTCTACGCGAACTCCGGCGCTCCCGCCGCCGTCCGCCGCAACTCCGCCCACACCGTCCGCCCGATTCCGGGCCCCGCGTCGTGGACGCCCCACGCACTGCTCACCGCGTCGACGAGAAGCAATCCCCTCCCGTGCTCCTCGTCGGCTCCCCTGTGCACCGGGCGCGGTACCCCTGAACCGCAGCCTTCGTCACGCACGGCTATTCGCAGCTTCTCCGGATCTGCGCACAGCTCGCAGATGATCCGCCGGCTCGCGGTGTGCACCACGGCATTCGTGACCAGTTCGGAGAGTATGAGTGCCGCCGCGTCGCAGGCGTCGTCGTCCCGCACCGCCCACTCGCCGAGCCGCACGCGCATCAGCCGTCTGGCTTGCGCTACGGAGCCCGGTCGCGGGGCGAGGGCGAAACTGACGCAGACCTCGGCAACGCACACAGGACGTTCCTCGGCGGGATCACCAAGACGGCCTTCGGCGGCTTCGGTTCCTAACGGCGCGGGCGGAGTCACGCTCTCCACTATCGCCCCGCCCCGAACACCTTGGCAAGACCCACTCTGAAATGTGCACAGTGGCGTATTCCTTCGAGACGGCTCATGGCACACTGCTCGCAACAGCTCGCGTCGCGCCATGAGTTCCGTATGAGCCCGTACGACTCCCTATGAGTCCCCAACGCGTCCGGTGCGAGTTGCGGCAACGCGCAGCCAGGTGGAGGTAGGAGACGTGAGCGAACCGCGGTCCGCGCCGACCGTCGGCCAGGTCGTTCTCGGTCGTCGCCTTCAGGACCTGCGCGAGGGGGCCGGCCTCAGACGCGAGGAGGCGGCGAAGATCCTGCGCGTCGCCCCCGCCACCGTCCGCCGCATGGAGACGGCCGAGGTCGCGCTGAAGATCCCGTACCTCCAGTTGCTCCTCAAGGCCTACGGCGTCGCCGACGACGAGGCCGACGCCTTCGTCACCCTCGCCGAGGAGGCGAACAAGCCGGGCTGGTGGCAGCGGTTCCACGACATCCTGCCCGGCTGGTTCAGCATGTACGTCAGCCTGGAGGGCGCGGCCAGCCTCATCAGGTCCTACGAGCCGCACTTCGCGCCCGGCCTGCTCCAGACCGAGGAGTACGCGCGCGGGGTGATGCGCTCCGGCGCCATCGGCCAGACCCGCCCCGCGGACATCGAGCGGTACGTGGCGCTGCGCATGGAGCGCCAGACGCTGCTCACCCGCGAGGACGCGCCCCGGCTGTGGGTGGTGATGGACGAGACCGCGCTGCGCAGGCCCGTCGGCGGCCCCGAGGTGATGCGCGAGCAGCTCGACCGGCTGCTCGAAGCCACCGAGATGCCCCATGTCACGCTCCAGGTCGCGCCGTTCGCGGCGGGCCCGCACCCCGGAACGTACGGACCGTTCGTGCTCTTCCGCTTCGCCATGGCGGAGCTGCCCGACATGGTCTACAGCGAGTACCTGACCGGCGCCGTCTACCTGGACGCGCGCAAAGAGGTGGCCACCCACCTGGAGGTCATGGACCGCATGGCGGCGCAGGCCGCCACGGCACAACGCACGAAGGACATCCTCCGCGATGTCCGCAAGGAGCTGTGACATGGACCGACATCGAGCCGGAACGCGCCCCGCCGGTCCGCGTTCACCCGGGGCCCGCGACGACTCGCGCGCCGAGTCCCGCGGGGAGTCCCGCATCTACAACGGCATGCCCGCCCGGGACCTCGGCACCGACGGCTGGCACAAGCCGTGGAGCGGCGGCAACGGCGGCAACTGCCTGGAGGCCATGAAGCTGGCCGACGGCAGGGTCGCGGTGCGCCAGTCCGCCGACCCCGACGGCCCCGCGCTCATCTACACGCACGGGGAGATCAACGCGTTCATACAGGGCGCGAAGGCGGGCGAAGCGGACTTCCTGCTGTCGTGACCGCCCGACTTCCTGCTGTCGTGACCGCCCTCTCCGACCGCCGCTTATCCATGGAGCTGCCATGACCGACCCGTCGTACATCGACACGAGCAAGCCGCACCCCGCACGGATGTACGACTGGTTCTTGGGCGGCAAGGACAACTACCCGGTGGACGAGGAGATGGGCCGCCAGCTCGTCGCCATGGACGGGCGGGTCCTGACGACGGCACGGGCCAACCGCGCGTTCATGCAGCGCGCGACGCGCTGGCTCGCGCACCAGGGCGTACGGCAGTTCCTCGACATCGGCACGGGCATCCCGACCGAGCCGAACCTCCACCAGATCGCCCAGGGGATCGCCCCGCGGGCGCGCGTCGTCTACTGCGACAACGACCCCATCGTCCTCGCCCACGCCGAGGCGCTGCTCCGCTCGACGCCGCAGGGCGCCACCGAGTACATCCAGGCGGACTTCCGCGAACCGGAGAGAATCCTCCAAGAGGCCGCACGGATCCTGGACTTCGACCGGCCGATCGCCCTGTCGCTCGTCGCGCTGCTGCACTTCATCGCGGACGAGGACGGCGCGTACGACCTGGTGGACCGGCTGATGCGGGCGCTGCCGTCCGGCAGCCATCTGATGCTGTCGCACGGCACGGGCGAGTTCACGCCGGAGACGGCGAAGCAGGCCGCCGAGCTGTACGAGGCACGCGGCATGACCCTGGCGCTGCGTACGCGCGCCGAGGTGGAACGCTTCTTCGAGGGGTACGAGCTGGTGGACCCCGGAGTGGCGGTCATCGACCACTGGAAGCCGGAACTCGGCGAGCGGATGCCGGACATGGGGGAGGGGCCCACGCCGGGGT
>NZ_WMBF01000613.1:0-3316 GCF_019400875.1 Streptomyces anatolicus
TCGGCATCATCGCGATGATCGTCGGCGGACCCATCCTCGCCGCCATCGTCATCATCGCCGGAGCCATCGTCCTCGCCGACACCCTCAACAAATACCGAAAAGGCCAAGCAGGCCTGATGGATGTCGCCTTCGCCGCCCTGGACTGCGTACCCGGCATGAAGGGCCTGACCACCGCCGCCAAACTCGGCAAGGGCCTCAAGGGCATGGCCAAGGGCCTGGGCAAGGGCGGGCTGCGCAAGGGGGCCGACGACGCCGTCGGGTCCGGCAAGAAGGCGGGGAGCCGCTGCAAGAACGGCGATCCCATCGACATGGTCTCCGGCGAGATGATCATGGAGGAGACCGACGTCGACCTGCCGGGGCTGCTCCCGCTCGCTCTCCGGCGCACCCATCTGTCGACGTACCGATGGGGCCAGTGGTTCGGTCCTTCGTGGGCCTCCACGCTCGACGAACGCCTCGAACTCGACGACGAGGGCGTCGCCTTCGCCGCCGAGGACGGCATGATCCTGCTCTACCCGGTGCCCCGGCCCGGGGCCTCGGTCATGCCCCTGGAAGGCCCGCGCTGGCCGCTCGACTGGGACGGGGAGCCCGGCGCGCCCCTGCGCATCACCGACCCGGCCACGGGCTTCACCCGTCACTTCGCCCCCACCGGTAGCCCTGGAGCGAGTGGCTCCGCCTTCACGATGCCGCTGGCCGCGATCACCGACCGCAACGGCTTGCGCGTCGACATCGACCGTGACAAGAAGGGCGCCCCCACCGCCGTACGCGACTCGGCCGGCCGCCATCTCCACGTCGACACCCGGCGCGACCGCGTCGTCGGCCTCCGCCTGCGCAACCCCGAGGACGGGCCCGCAGGCACCACCTTGCGGCGCTTCGGCTACGGCGCCGACGGCAACCTCGCCGAGGTGCACAACTCCAGCGGCCTGCCCCTGACGCTCACCTACGACAGCCGCTCCCGCATCACGTCCTGGACCGACCGCGTCGGCTGCTGGTACCGCTTCACCTACGACGACCAGGACCGCTGCGTCACGGGTGAGGGCGCCGACGGCCGCCTCTCGTGCACCATCGCGTACGACGACGAGAACCGGACGACGCGCTACACCGACTCCCTGGGCAACACCACCACCTACCGCCACAACGAACTCCGCCAGCTCGTCGCCCAGACCGACCCGCTCGGCCACACCACGTGCTCCGAGTGGGACCGCTACGACCGCCTGCTCTCGCGGACCGACCCGCTCGGCAGGACGACCCGTTACGTCTATGACGCGGACGGCGCGCCGACCGCCGTCATCCACCCCGACGGCAGCCGGGAGCTGGCGGAGAACGGCATCCACGGCCAGCCCGTCACCGTCACCCAGGCCGACGGTCACGTCTGGCACCTGGAGTACGACGAACGCGGCAACCTCACCGGCGAGACCGACCCCACCGGCGCCCGGATCTCCTACCGGTACAACGGCTTCGGCGGCCTCATCGCGATCACCGACGCCGCGGGGCGCACCGCCGTGCTGGAGCCCGACGCGACCGGGCAGCCGCGGTCGAGCACCGACGCCGAGGGCTGCACGACGCACTTCGAGCGTGACGCGTTCGGCAGGCTGGTCGCGCAGACCGGCCCGGACGGATCGGTCACGCGGTTCGAGTGGACCCCCGAGGGCAAGCTGAGCCGCCGGATCCTGCCCGACGGCAGCACCGAACACCACGTCCACGACGGCGAGGGCAACCTCGTCGAGCACACGGACACGCTGGGCCAGGTCACCCGCTTCGAGTACGGCGGGTTCGACCTGCCGTCGGCCCGCGTCAACCCCGACGGATCGCGTCTGGAGTTCACCTACGACGGTGAACTGCGCGTCACCTCGGTCACCAACCAACTCGGCGCCGCCTGGCGCTACTTCTACGACGAGGCGGGCCGGCTCGTCCGCGAGCAGGACTTCGGCGGGCGTACGCAGAGCTACCGCTTCGACGCCGCGGGGCACCTGGTCGGGCAGACCAACGGGGCGGGCCAGAGCATCGAGTACGTGCGCGACGCGTTCGGCAAGGTGCTCCAGGAGCGGACCCCCGAGGGGGTCACGGCCTACGCGTACGACCCGGTCGGCAACGTCCGCCGCGTGACCAGCGGCCACACCGAACTGACCTACGAACGTGACGCCCGGGGCCGCGTTCTCGCCGAGACGTGCGACGGCGCCACCGTCCGGTCGGCCTACGACGTGCTGGGCAGGCGCACTCGCCGGGTGACGCCGTCGGGCGCCGAGAGTGTGTGGGAGTACGACGGCCGCGACCGGCCGGTGCTGCTGCGGACGGCGGGCAGGACCGTCGCCTTCGGTTACGACGAGGCGGGGCGCGAGGTGGAGCGCCGGACCGGCGCCACCGTGCTCAGCCAGACCTGGGACGCGGACGGCAGGCTCAGCTCGCAGACCTTGATGGCGGACGGCGGCTCTTCGGGTGCGCCCGGGCCGCGGCGCCTCCAGCACCGCGCGTACCGCTACCGGCCGGACGGCGCGGTCACCGGGATCAGCGACCTGCTCGGCGGCGACCGGGTGCTCGATGTCGACGGCACCGGCCGGGTCACCGGCGTGCGGGCGGCGACCTGGTCGGAGCGGTATGCCTACGACCCCGCGGGCAACCTCACCCAGGCCGAATGGCAGGGCTCGGCCGGTTCACGGCCCGGGCGGCCGGGCGGGGGTGAACCGGCGGCCCACGGATCGGCGGGGCGCGGATCGGCGGGGCGCGGATCGGGCGAGGTCCGCTACGAGTTCGACGCCCAGGGCCGGGTGGTCGTACGCCGCAAGAAGCGCCTCTCGCGCAAGCCGGACGTCTGGCGGTACGCCTGGGACAGCCAGGACCGGCTCGTCGGGGTCACCACGCCGGACGGCACCAAGTGGGGTTACCGGTACGACCCGTTCGGCCGCCGCGTCGCCAAGCAGCGGTTCGGGCCGGACGGGTCGACAGTGGTGGAGGAGGTGACGTTCGCCTGGGACGGCTTCGTCCTGGCCGAGCAGGTCACGCGCAGGGGTGACGAGGCTCCCACGTGCATGGTCTGGGACTGGGAGCCGGACCGGTTCAGCCCGGTCACCCAGGTCGATCGCGTCGTCCGCGAGGGCCAGGTCCAGGGTCAGGGTCAGGGCCGGGAGCAGGGCCAGGGCCAGGGCCGGGAGCAGGGGCACTCGCAGGAATGGGTGGACGCCCAGTTCTACTCGATCGTGACCGACCTGGTCGGCACCCCGACCGAGCTGGTCGGCGACGAGGGGGAGCTGGCGTGGCGGGCCCGGGCCACGGTGTGGGGCGCGCCCCTGGGTGACACCGAGCCCGAAGGGGCGTACTGCCC
>NZ_WMBF01000614.1:0-3291 GCF_019400875.1 Streptomyces anatolicus
GGTCAGGGGCGGGGCGGTGGGGGTGGCATGCGCACGAAGTACGAGTGAGGCGCGCGGCAGAGAGGGCGGGGTGTCGGAGACGTTCATGGGACTCATCCTCACCTCTCCCGCTACGGGAGACTCAAGGAGCGTCCAGCGGCGACCACGCCTACTCCGCCGACCGCTCCCACCGGCTGGGGAAGGGGAAACAGGAGTCGAGGAACGCCCGCAGCTCGGCCGTGACTCTTTCCTGGTCGGCCTCCCGCGTGTTGACGTCGTTGAGGCAGAGAAAGTCGTACTTGTGCCCGGGACCCAGCTCCGCGAGGGCCTCACGCAGGCCCTCCTTGCCGATGTCGATGTAGCGCTGTCTGTATCTGCCGGGTACGGCTCTGCCGGTGAGGTATGCGTGGTGGTGGTGCAGGGCCGTGGTCATCGCGATGTCCGCGACGGAGCGGAAACGGGAGCGGCTCGTACGCGTCACCTCCTCCGCGAACAGCTGCTCCAACTCCGCCATCACGGACCGGAGCTGGGGCTGCGGGGCATGCTTGAACTTGCTTACCGTCAGGCGTCCTCCGGTATCGAGGAGAAGCCTCCGTACGTTCTTGCCGGCCGAGTTGGGGGCCGGTTCGTCGGGGTGCGGCGCGCCCAAGCCGAGCTGGAAGGAGGAGAAGGGGAGCTTGGCGATGCCATTGCCGTGGAAGAAGTGTCCCGCGGTGACAGGACCGGCGTGGAAGAAGTCGTCGTTGAGGTAGAGGTAATGCTCCGAGAGGCCCGGTATGTGGTGGAGCTGGGTCTCGATGGCGTGCGAGTTGAAGACGGGGAGCACCGCGGGGTCGGTGAAGATCTCCTCGTGGTCCACGACCTGAACACCCGGCACGCTCGTGTCCAGCCAGGCAGGGGTCTGCCCGTCGGTCACGACGAAGATGTTCCGGACGAACGGCGCGTACATCTCGACCGAACGCAAGGAGTACTTCAGTTCATCGCGGCTGGTGTAGCGGGAGGCACCGGTCTCGCGTGCGTGGATGCGGGCCGTCCGCGCGTCCCCCCGGTAGAGGTCGCGGCGGGCCCGCAGTTCGGGGTCCGCGCCGTCCACCCAGGTGTAGACGAGGTCGACGGGGAAGTCCACGGAGTCGACGCGGGGGTGGGAGAACGCCTCGTACGTGGGATGGTCGCGACCCGCGATGGTGCGGCGGGCGGGCTCCCGGGCCTGGAGGGGCAGCGTGTCGGTCACGGCGTTCGGGCGAGGGGCGACAAGCGCGTCATGGAGCACGGCGGGCGGCGCCTGCGTACGCAGGGCGTCGAGGCGTTCGGCCGCCCCCTCGTCGTCGAGCAGTTGGCTGCCGTCCCGCCAGAACTCGACGTCACACCCGTAGGACAGGCCGGCGAGCACCCGGCCGGACGGACCGAGCAGGATCTCCCCGAAGCGGATGACGTCCTGCCGTTTCATCGCGGTGGGCAGTGAACCGTCCGCGTACAGCACCGCATCGGAAGGCAGGGGAGCGGTGCCGGGCTTCAGCGCGTACAGCGCGGTGCTCCCGTACGTCGCACGCAGTTCGTCCAAGAGCCTCTTGCGGTCGGCGAGACGCATCGCGACGACATGGCGGGTGTGCGAGCGTCCGGGCACCAGGAAGTAGTCGATGCCCGCGCGCTCCAGGGCGCTGACCACGAGGTCCAGGTTGTGGGCCGAGGCGCCCGCGGCCGTGAAGTGATCGACGGTACGCCCGTAGTACGTGCGTCCTTCGAAGCGGACCTCCCGGATGCCGGGATCCGATGCGAGGAGGGCGGCCCGGCGTGCCGCGATCTTCTTCCGTCGCGCTTCTTCCGCCGCCGTGACCTGGGCCGCCTTGCTTTCCCGGGCCCGCTCCTCGCGGAGACGGGTGGGGAGCAGGCGGGTGGTGAGTCTCTTCGTACGTAAGGGCATGCTGGTTCCTACCTGGGCCGACCCGGGCCGGGACCTCGGGATCCATCGTCGTCTGTTGGTTGCCGCGTGCTACTTCTGAAACCGCGTCAGGCGCGGGCCTTGATCCAGGCGAGTACCTTCTCCGGCATGCCCGCGGTGTCGAGGAGACCGCCGCCGTGCGCGCTGCTGTCCGCGACCGTCTCGACGGTGACGCCGTCCGTCGGCATGTCGTGGCCGACTTCCTCGGCCGTTTCAAGGTCGAGGGAGTGCTCGACGGGAACGAAGTCGCTCTCCGAGTGGATGAGGTACATGGGGGCGTCGTCCGCGCCGGACGCGCGGTTCTTGACGACCATGTCCTTCCAGGTGTCCCAGCAGCTCGGGTGGAGCGAGGTGTCCGTGTCGGCCGGGTCGGGGAAGCAGCGGGCGAGGATGGCCGCGTTGTCGCGGACCTTGCGTTCCTTGGCCGTGCTGCCGTCGTGGTTGCCGTCGTTCCAGGCCCGGTAGGGCGAGGCGACGGGAGAGAGCGCGACGACGCCCTTGACGCGGTCGCCACCCGCGCCATAAGTGGCGAGTGAGGTCGCTATCTGACCGCCCGCCGAGGAGCCGAGGACCACGATGCGCTCCGGATCGAGGTCGAACTTCGCCGCGTTCGACCTGATCCATTCGATGGCCGAAATGGCGTCATTGCGCTGTGCGGGCCAGGCAGCGTCAAAATTCAGCCGATAGTCGACCGAGAATACAGCCAATCCCTTGTCGGCGAAGTGCCGGGACCAGGTCGCCCAGCCGGAATCCTCATACCAGTACCCGCCGTGGAGAATGACGATTCCCGGGCGCTTCGAGTTGGACGCATTCCAAAAAGCGTCCAGTTTCTGCCTTGCGTGCGAGCCGTACGAGTACGTGGATTCGCTGCGCTCGGCCGCCACGCTCTCTCGTGACTCCAGGTTCAGGAAGCCGACGACCAGGGCCATGCACGTCGCGAGGCACACCAAGAGCCGCTTCACGAAACCTTCTCTCCGCTCGCGCCCGGTGCCTGCATATGCTTCTGATGTGCCGATTTGTTCACTCGGGGGCGCGACTCTCCGTGGAGCAGCGTTTCGGCATCCCGAACGATCTGCGTGTTCGAGGTGAAGAAACTATGAAGCCGAGACTGACTCTTCGTCAAGCAAATGCCCTCGCTTCTGTCCGACTTGCCTGAAACCTCACAAAAAAGCGCCAAACGATTTCCTTGCGAGGGCTTGGATTCATTTTTCTACCATAAAACGGACATGAGCTTGACATAAGAGCCACCTAAGCAATTACGTTTGCGCCCGCCGTGCCGGTGTGTGGATAGGGAATTGAAGTTTCAATTGTATGCATTGGCGGGGTCGAAAACGACATATGGAGGGGTGGGGGGGATGACTCATGCGTAGGCG
>NZ_WMBF01000615.1:0-3285 GCF_019400875.1 Streptomyces anatolicus
GGGTGGGGGCCACGGGGCGGCGGGTCAACAGGGCGGAACCGAGGTCCTGTTCCAGGGCGGCGATGTGCTGGGAGACGGCGGACTGGGTGTAGCCGAGTTCGCGCGCGGCCCCGGAGAAGGAGGCGAGGCGGGCCACCGTCACGTACGTACGCAGGAGATGCGGATCCATGCGCCAAGGATTACGCACTCCATCAGGAACGCTTATGGGGGATGCAGATTTCATCGTTGGACATGAACGACGGCTCGCGCCCAGGATGATCGGCATGACGACCGACACAGCCATGACCGCCGTCGAAGCGGGCCACCACGCGCACCACTCCCCCACGGCCCGCGTCGCGTTGATCGGCGAACACTCGCCGAACGTGACCTCCCACAGCCGGATGCCGCTGCTCCTGGACGCCCTCGCCGCCCATGACCGCCTCGTCCTTGACGCGTACTGGGTCGCGACCGACGACGCCGAGGACCCGGACGCCGTACGCGGGTTCGACGCGGTGTGGGTCCTGCCCGGCAGCCCCTACCGCAGCGAGGCGGGCGCGCTGACCGCGATCCGCACGGCGCGCGAGGAGGGCATCCCCTTCCTCGGCACCTGCGGCGGCTTCCAGCACACGCTTCTGGAGTACGCGCGCAATGTCTGCGGCCTGACCGATGTCGCGCACGCCGAGAACGACCCCGGCGCCGACGACCTGCTCATCGAGCCGCTCGCCTGCTCGCTGGTCGGGCATGAGGGCACGGTGACGCTCGCCCCCGGCTCGCTCGCCGAGTCGCTGCTCGGCGCCGACCGGTCCGTGGAGCGCTACCACTGCTCCTACGGCCCGGGCCGCCACCTCGACACGCTGCGCGCGCACGGCCTGCGCTTCACGGGCGAGGACGAGGAGGGCCGGGTCCGCGTCGCCGAACTCCCCGGCCACCCCTTCTTCCTGGCCACCCTCTTCCAGCCCGAGCTCTTCGGTGACGGCTCGCGCCCGCACCCGGTCGTCCAGGGTCTCGCAAGGGCCGCCGTGCGGCACGCGCGCGTGCCCGCTTGATCGGGCTGGCCGCGACCCGTCAGCGCAGCCCCGCGATCGAGGGGACCCGGGGCGCGCGGTCCGGCAGGAAGCCGTGCGCCCTGCGGGCCAGGTCCTCGGCGCCGTAGCGACGGCAGCCCGCGTGCCAGTTGAGGATGCCCACCAGCCAGTTCTGCAGCTCGGTGACATAGCCGTCCATGACGGCGCGGCCCTCGGCCGAAAGACCGAAGTCCTCGTACAGGACGGGGAACTCATGCTCGGCGACATGCTGGAACTGGCGCATGCGCTGGGTCATCAGGTCGTGGATGACCTTCAGCCCGGTCGGGTAGTCGCAGCCGAAGAAGTTCTGCACGACCAGGATGCCGTTGTGGACCTCGCCCTCGTACTCGATCTCCTTCTGGTACGAGAAGACGTCGTTGAGGAGCATCGCGTAGTCCATCGCGGCGTTCTCCAGGGAGCGGACGGGGCCGCTGCGGTAGACCTCCGGCGGCACGGCGGGGCCGTGGCCCATCCGGCACAGGCTCATGGTGAGTTCGGAGCCGAAGGTGGCCCGGCGCATCTCCAGATAGTCGACCGGGTCGGGGATGCGGTTCTGCAGCTGGTTGGCGAGCTCCCACAGCCAGCTCTCCGTCATGACCACCACGGTCTGCCGCATGGTGCGCCGCTGGTCCGGGGTCATGTCCCGGGTCGTGCGTGCCCACAGGTCGGCGAGGGCGCGCTCCATGCCGTTCACGGGCACGGTGGCCGGTTCGCCCTCGATCGGCATGCACCCGGCGAGGCGCTCCGTGCAGAGCCTCGCGGCGGCGAAGTCACGGCGGTGGCCGAAGACCAGGGGGTAGTAGTCGTCGCCGTAGGTGCCCCAGGCCAGCCACTGCGAGCTGAGGTCGAGCGCTTCCGCCGAGCCGTCCGGGCCGATTCCGGCGGCGCACAGCGGAAGGTCGTACGCGTCGAGCTTGTCCTCGTCCCAGACGCCCTCCCCCAGGATGCCCATCGCGTGCGACCAGCCGGTGAGGCGGCCGCGCGCGGTGTCCAGGTGCGGGTTGAGCCGCAAGGGGAACGGCATGTCGAAGTCCGGGAGGATCGAGGGGCCCACCTTCTGGAACGGGACGTGGGTGAAGGCGCGCAGCCGCTCCGCCCCGGCGGACGCGAGGAGCGCGCCCACGTCGGCGGCGGAGGTGCCGATTCCGGTGGGTCCTGCGAGCGGTGAGGTGGCGAGCGCGCCCTCGTTCATGTACCTGCTGGAGCGCAGGTGCCATTCGTGGCCGCCGGACTGCCAGTCCTGAAGGCCCCGGGTGTACGCGGCGACCGCCGCGACCTCGGCCGGGGTGAGGCCCTTCTCCAGGGCGAGGGCGGGCACTTCGGTGACCGCCGTGTGTTCGAACTGGTGCAGGCGCGAGGTCAGGACGTCGTTGACGATGTCGGCGGCCTGCTGGGTCGTGCAGTCGAAGAAGGTCTCAAGGACCAGCACGCCGTTGCTCAGCTCGCCCTCGTCCTGGACCTCCCTCTGGTACGAGAAGAGGTCGTTGCGCAGGTGGACGCCGTCGGCGAACGTCTCCATGAGCACGCGCAGCGGCCTTGAACCGGCGACGGCCGCGGGCACTTCGGCGGTCGCGTACTCGATGAGCCCAGCCGACCAGGGGGCGCCGCCCACCTTGCGGCGCATCTCGATGTACTCGACGGGGTTGGCGACCCGTCCTTCGTTGATGTTCGACAGCTCCCACAGCGATTCGTTCAGGAGGTTCTCGGTGGCTTCGGCGAAGCGGCGGCGCCACTCCTCGGACATCGCGGGAACCGTGCGGGCCCACAGGTCGGCGAGGCCCGCCTCGACCGGGTTCCGCGGCTCGGGTACGGGGGTCGAGAGGTCCATCGGCATGAAGAGGGGGAGCCGGTCCAGATGGGCCTTTCCGGCCGCGCGGTCCTGGCTGCGTTTGTACATGTCCAGGAAGTGGTCGTCGAAGAAGAACACCCACACATACCAGTCGGTGATCAGCGAGAGCGCGGGCCCGTCGCAGTCGGGGTGGGTGTACGCGCACAGCAGGCCGTAGTCGTGCGCGTCGAGGTCGCTCTGCTCCCAGATGCCGGAGCCTTCGAGCATCCCCATGTCGCGCGCCCACCTGGAGGAGTGCGCGCGCGCCTCCTCCAGGTGGGGGTTGAGCCGCGCGCGATACGGCATGTAGAAGTGCGGCAGTTCGAAAGGCTGCGTCATGGCCCGGCCCTACCCGTGGCTCTCCCCCGCCATCCGGACGGCGGCACATGATCGCACCATCGCGTGAATCGGGGG
>NZ_WMBF01000616.1:0-3285 GCF_019400875.1 Streptomyces anatolicus
GAGCGGGTCAGGGGCGGCGGGCCCGCGGTCGCCGCGTCCCTGGCGATGCTCTCGAAGTCGACGAGACCGGTGGCCTCCAGGACGGTTATGTGGTCGAGGACGGTCGTGTTCGCGTCGTCGGAGAGGGCCCGCACCAGTGAGTTACGGGTGTTCGCGCGGACCTCGGCCACCACCGAGAACACCTTGCCGTGCGCGCGGCGCAGGATGTTCGCGAACTTCTGGTTGTACGTCTCCCCACGCGCCCGGCTCAACTCGGCGAGCCAGCCCCGCTGCTGGGGGCTGGGCTGGCTGGGCAGTTCGAGGCTGAGCCGGGTGGCGACTTCCCGTACGCGCGCGTCCAGGAACGCGTGCCCCTCGACCAGGTGCCGGCCCGCGGTCCGCACCGCCTTGGTCGTGCCGCGCTCCTCGGCCTGCTGTCCGGCGGGCAGCTCCCACAGGCCCGCGAGGCGGACCTTGGTGATGAAGTCCCGGTCCAGGGCGGAGAGCGGCCCGAAGTCGGTCGACACCGTCTCGGCGTCGAGTCTGTCGAGGCCGGTGCCCGAGCGGTCCTCGTAGGACCAGAGGGGGAAGAGGAGCGCGGCCAGGGTCGCGACGAGTCCCGCGACGATGAGGCCTGTTCCGTTGACGGCTGGGGATCGCATGGTGCCTCCTGTTGCGGCACCGCACGTTAGTGCGCCTTCGGGGGCGGGATGACGGGTTATCGCGGGGTGTACGTCAACTGCGGTACGGCCGCGTGGGGGTGGGGCCGTTGGCGGGTGCCCTCAGAAGGAGGAGGACGAGCTGCTGCAACTGGACCCGCCGCCTCCGCCGCTGCTTCCGCTGCTTCCACTGGAGCAGGCCGAGCCGCTGCTTCCGCCGGAGCAGGCCGAGCCGCTTCCGCCGGAGCAGGCTGCCCCGCCTCCGCTTGAGCAGGCGTAGCCGCTCCCGCTTGAGCAGGCCGAGCCGCCGCCGGAGCACGCCGAGCCGCCCGCGGAACACGCCGCGCCGCCCCCGGGACCGCAGCCGGAGCCGGAGCCGGTGCCGCCCGAGCAGGCGAAGCCGTTGGGCCCGGCCCACGCCCCGGGGCCCTGGAACGGAGGCAGGTGCGGCACCGCCGGAGCAGGCGTCCGCCTCCGCACGCGGGCGGCGGCGATCAGCTGGGCACGCAGGTCGGGGTGGGCCGCCGCGAGGCCGCGGGTCGCCACGAGGTGCGCCGCGCCCGTGAGATGGCGTGAGGAGGCGACGTACTCGTCGAGAGCGCGGCGCCCCGCGGCGGTGAGCTGTTTCTCGGTGACGGAGAGGCAGCCCAGGGCGATCGCGAAGCCGATGACACCGGCCGGCACCATGTAGAGGATGGCGTCCGTCACGCGGTCGGTGCCGCCGAGCACCACCGCGTCGTCCGCGTACTGCGCCACGGTCAGCATGGAGGCGGCGAGGAACCCGAGGACGCACGCGAAGAGTTGCGCCGCGGCCCAGGTCCGCCATGTCCGCCGCGGGTCCGGCCGCATGAGCAGACCGCGAGCCGCGAGCGCGTCGCCCGTCTCCCGCACCGGGCCGCTGTGCGTCACGGCCGCGCGCAGCCAGTGCAGGGAGGCGTTGGGCGCCGCGCGGTGGGTGTCGATGACGGCCTGCTCGGCGGGGTTCCGCGCCGTGGGCCGGGGGATGCCGACGACGCCGGGCCCGGCCACGACGAGACGGCCGTCCTCGTGCAGGCCCGCGATCAGCGCGTCCGCGAGCCGGGCGGGACCGCCGGAGAGGAACGCGGCCTCCCACGTCCCGCGCACGAAGTCGCCGTGGTCGTCCCCGGCGGGGCCCGGCCCCTGGGGGCGCCCGGCCGCCACCACGCCTCTGATCAGCGCGGCGGAGGAGGCCACGACGAGGACCGTATACATGATTCCCGCGATGCTCACCGCGTCACCGCCTCAGCAGGACACGCCGGGTGGCCCGGAGCAGCCTGGCGGCGGGCCCCCGGGACAGCGGCGCGGGACCGGAACGCTCCAGCCACCAGTCGCTCAGCCGCCCCCTGGCGTCGGCGTCCCCGGGCCGCCCGGCGAGCAGCAGGTACTCGGCGAAGCCCAGCGCGTCCAGGCGGTAGCCGCCCGTCATGGGCCGGGACTGGGCGTAGGCGAGGAAGTCGGCGCGGTACGCCGCGCCGAGGATGCCCGGCAACTCGGGCGCGACCTTCGCGACGACGTCGGCCCGCTTGGCGGCCAGCGCCTGACTCTGCACCTTCAGCCGCACCCGGTCGAACCCTTCGGGCACCGGCGTCCCCGCGACGAGCGCGGAGAGCAGGGCGGCCTGCGCGAGGGCGGTGCGCTGGCGGGCGGCGGCGGTCGGCGGAAGCTCCCCGCGCGGCCCGCCGGGCAGGCCCGCACGCCGCCCGTCAGCGGGGCCCACGCCCGAACCCGACCCCGAACCCGCTCCCGGACCTGAACCCGCCCCCCAGACCGTGGCCCGGATCGTGTCCAACTCCCGCTCCAGCTCCGCCGGTTCGGGGAAGTTCTCGTCCCGTTCCAGGAGGACCCCCGGCGGCGTCACCCGGGAGGCGAGGTCGGCCAGGATGGCGAGTACCGGTTCCGGTACGGGGTGCGCGTGGCTGTCGTGCCAGACGCCGGCCCGCTCGAAGCCGCCCGCGACATGGACGTACGCGATGGCCTCGACCGGCAGCTCGTCCAGCGCCTTGGCCGGGTCCTCGCCGCGGTTGACGTGGTTCGTGTGGAGGTTGGCGACGTCGATGAGCAGACGTACGCCCGTACGCTCGACCAGCTCGTACAGGAACTGCCCCTCCGTCATCTCCTCGCCCGGCCAGGAGATCAGCGCGGCGATGTTCTCCACGGCGAGCGGCACCGGCAGCGCGTCCTGCGCGATGCGGACGTTCTCGCAGAGCACGGCGAGCGCGTCGCGGGTGCGCGGCACCGGCAGCAGATGCCCGGCTTCGAGGGGCTGCGTGGCGGTGAGGTCGCCCCCGGCGCGTACGAACGCGATGTGCTCGGTGACCAGCGGTGAGCCGAGCGCGAGCGCCCGCTCGGCGAGCGCGGTGAGCCGTCCCTCGTCGGGGCGGTCGGCGCCGCCGAGGCCCAGGGAGACGCCGTGCGGCACGACGGTCACGCCGCGCTCGCGCAGCCGCAGCAGGGAGTCGGGCAGATGGCCCGGGCAGACGTTCTCCGCGACGGCCTCGACCCAGTCGATGCCGGGCATCGCCTCCACGGCGTCCGCGATCTCCGGACGCCAGCCGATACCGGTCCCCAGACGCCGCATGTCGCTCCCCCTTCGTCCCCCGGCCTGCCGGTCCCCGGTCTCCCGGAC
>NZ_WMBF01000062.1:0-21771 GCF_019400875.1 Streptomyces anatolicus
GGGGGGTGAGGGGGGAGGGGGAGTAAGCGTCAGGAGTTTTTAGGTGCCGGACGAGTCGGGGTGCTCTAGGTGCCGGACGAGTCGGGGCGCTCTAGGTGCCGGAGGAGTCAGGGGTGTTCGAGGTGCCGGAGGCCTTGGAGCCGTCCGCCCCGCGCCTCTTGCGTACGACGCCGAAGCCGACCGCCGCCGCGAGCAGCACCGCCACTCCCGCGCCTACGCCGATCGGCACGGCGTTCGAGGAGCCGGAAGAGGCCGGGGAGGCGTCCGCCGCCTTCTCCGTCTTCCGCTCGGAGCTTTCGGAGCCTGCGGCCCGCTCGGGGCGCGGCGCGGGCGATGAGCCGAGGTCCGGCAGCGCGGGCAGCTCCGCGTCGGCGTCGACGGCCACTGCCAGGGAGAGCGGGTCCATGGCGGAGCCCGCCTTGTACATGCCGCCGAAGGCCTTGGCCCCGTCGGCGGTGAGCTTCGAGGGCACCTCGGTGAGCGAGACGAGGCCGCCCTTCGGCTTCAAGTGCCCTTCCGGCGTGGCGAAGGTGACCAGCGGGGCGTTCCGCAAGGTGGCGCCCCGGTCGCCCTTGCTGTCGACGTCCGCCGAGAGCGTGCCCTTGCCGTCCTTCACCTCCACGGCCACCTTGCTCAGCGCGAGGTCGAGGCCGTGCTTCCCGGTGAAGCGGACGGCCCCGGCGAAGTCCGCGTCCAGCGTCTGCTTCTTCGCGTCGTACGAGCCCACGCCTTCGGGGAAGCGGAAGAGCGCGCCCCCGTCCTTCGCGCCGCCGGTCAGCTTCCAGCGGCCCTTGGCGATGGGGCCGGTGACGTACTCGCGGAAGGTGCGGCGTACGCCCCAGTCGACGGCGGCGTCCTCGATGCGGCCCGCCTCCGTCTTCCCACCGGACGGCTCCGGCCGCTCCGACCGCTTCGGCGCGGGCTTGCCCGACGCGCCGGACCCGGACTGCGCGGCGAGGTCCGTCGACAGGCTCACCGGGTCGAGCGCGGTACCCGCCGCGTAGTACCCGGCGAAGGCCTTCGCGCCCTGCGAAGTGAGCTTCGCGGGAAGGTTGTTGAGGGCGATGGGGCCGGTGCCACCCGTCATGTCGATGCCGCTGACATCGAGCGAGGCGAGCGGCACCTGCGCGGCCGATGTGACCTTGCCGCTGCCCTTCCGCTTGCTGACCATGTCGGCGTAGAGCATGCCGGTACCGCCCGTGACCTTCACCGTGGGGCGGCTGATCGTCAGGTCGAGTCCGTACGCACCGCCCTTCTTGTGCCCGGTGAACCGCACACCTCCGGAGAACCCGGCGCTGAACTTCCCGCTCCGCGGGTCGTACGTGCCCTTCGCCGAGTGGAAGCGGAACTGGCTGCTGCCGACCGTCGCCGCCCCGCCCTGGAGCGTCGATCCGCCCCGGGCGATGGGCCCGGTGACGTAGCTCTGGAAGGAGGACTTGATGCCCCAGTCGAGCCGTCCGCCCCGGACCGTGCGGTCCTCGGCGTGCGCGGCGGCCGCCGGGAGCAGCGCCCCGGTGAGCGCGGTGAGTACGGCCACCGCTCCGGCGCGGGTGGCGAGGGCACGCCCCCGCTCCGGCCACAGGGATGACGGCATGGGAGACCCCCTCCAGCTCTAGCTAATAAGGTAAGGCTAACCTAAACTACCAACCCTCAACAGCTCGACAGGACGGTGGATTTCGGTGCGTATGCCGCGCTCACTCCGTATGGCCGGCGCCTGGGCCGCCGCGCTCGCCCTCGGCCTGACCGGGTGCGGGACCTCCGGCGGTGGCGCCGACGCGCAGCCCCGGAAGGCGCCGACGCACGCCGCCGCGCCCGACCGCGTGGAGCCGCTGAAGACGCCCCCCGAGGCGGAACTCCCCGCCACGGTCACCTCGGCCGACGGCCACAAGGTGACGGTGAAGGACACCAGCCGCATCGTGCCGCTCACCGGCGGCCTCAACGAGATCGTCTTCACCCTCGGCCTCGGCGAGCGCGTCGTCGCCCGCGACATCACCGCCACCTTCGAACAGGCGGAGAAGCTGCCGGTGGTGACACGTGCCCACGACGTCTCGGCGGAGAGCGTCCTCTCGCTCAGGCCCACCGTCGTCCTCGCCGACACCACCACAGGCCCCGCCGAGGCCATCGACCAGATCCGCGACGCGGGCGTCCCCCTCGTCGTGTTCGACCCGGCGAAGGGCCTGGAGGACGTGGGCCCCCGGATCGAGGCGGTGGCCAAGGCCCTGGGGGCCGGGAAGGCGGGCGCCGAGCTGACGGAACGTACGGAGAAGCGGATCGCGGCGGTCCAGAAGGGCATCCCCTCCGGGGCCCGCGCCAAGAACGCGAAGAAGCCCCGGGTCGCCTTCCTCTACCTGCGCGGCTCCGCCTCCGTCTATCTGCTCGGCGGCCGTGAGTCCGGGGCCAGTTCGCTCCTGGAGGCGGCGGGCGCGGTCGACGCGGGCAAGGAGTCGGGGCTGACGAAGGACTTCACCGCGATCACCAGCGAGGCGCTGGCCAAGGCCGCGCCCGACGCGATCCTCGTGATGACGAAGGGTCTGGAGTCGGTGGACGGCGTCGACGGGCTGCTGAAGGTCCCGGGCGTCGCCGAGACCCCGGCCGGTCTGGACCGCCGCGTCCTCTCCGTCGACGACGGCGTGCTCCTCAACTACGGGCCGCGCACCGACCAGGTGCTCGACTCCCTCGTGGAGCAGCTTTACGGGGACACCGAGTGAGCCTGCTGACCGCACGATCCAGGGGCCGGACCATCCCGGCGGCCCCCGAGGAGACGCCCCGGACCCGGCGCGGCGCGCCCCTCCCGCTGACCGTCGGGCTCGTCGCCGTACTCGTACTGCTCTGCCTGTTCTCCGCGGGCATCGGCGCGTACGGCATTCCCCTCGGGGACGTCATCGCCTCGGTCCAGCACCGGACCGGGCTCGGCGGGGCCCCGCTCGACCGGGTCGGCGAGAGCGTGCTGTGGAACGTGCGACTGCCGCGCGTGGTGCTCGCGCTGCTCGTCGGCGCCTCGCTGGGGTGCGCGGGCGCGCTGATGCAGGGCGTGTTCGGCAATCCGCTCGCCGAGCCCGGCGTCATCGGCATCTCCTCGGGCGCGGCGGTCGGCGCAGTCGCCTCCATCGCGCTCGGCCTGAGCTTCCTCGGCAACTGGACCGTCACCGTCTGCGCGTTCGTCGCCGGGCTCGCGACCGTCCTGCTCGTGTACGTGATGTCGCGCGAGGGCGGCCGCACGGAGGTCGTCACGCTGATCCTCACCGGTATCGCCGTGAACGCCTTCGCGGGGGCGCTGATCGGCCTGTGCCTCTTCTTCGCCGACAACGCGCAGCTCAGCCAGATCACCTTCTGGCAGCTGGGCTCGCTCGCGCAGGCCACCTGGCCGAAGGTTCTCGCAGTGCTGCCGTGCGCGCTGCTCGGCCTCGCCGTCGCGCCCTTCTCCGCGCGGAAGCTTGACCTGCTGGCGCTCGGTGAGCGGCCCGCCCGGCATCTGGGCGTGGACGTGGAGCGGCTGCGGCTCGTGCTGGTGCTTGTGGTGGCGCTGCTGACGGCGGCCGCCGTGGCCGTCGCCGGGATCGTCACCTTCGTGGGGCTGCTCGTGCCGCATCTGCTGCGGATGGCCGCGGGCCCCGGACACCGCTTCCTGGTGCCCGGCAGCGCGCTCGGCGGGGCGCTCGTGCTGGTGGCGGCCGATCTGGCGGCGCGCACGGTGGCGGCGCCCGCCGAGCTGCCGCTGGGGGTGCTCACCGCGCTCTTCGGCAGCCCGTTCTTCTTCTGGCTGCTGCGCAGGACCCGGCGCAGGCAAGGGGGTTGGGCGTGATCGGGCGGCTGGGCAGGAGGCTCTTCGCGGGGCGCGAGCGTGCGCTGCCGGAGCGGGGCGCGGCCGGTGACGTGCTCGCCGAGGCCGAGGAGGTGCGGGTGCGGCTCGGCGGGCGCGACGTCCTCGCCGGGGTGTCGGTGGCCGCCCGCGCGGGCGAGGTGCTGGCGCTGGTGGGGCCCAATGGCGCGGGGAAGTCGACGCTGCTCGCGGCGCTCGCCGCGGATCTGCCCGCCGACGCGGGGGTCGTGCGCGTCGGCGGGCGCCCGGCGGCCGACTGGTCCGCGCCCGAACTCGCCCTGCGCCGGGCGGTGCTGCCGCAGTCCGCCGCGCTGTCCTTCCCCTTCACGGTGGAGGACGTCGTACGGATGGGCCGGGCGCCGTGGGCCGGGACGCTCGCGGCGGACGACGACGACCGGGTGGTGCGCGAGGCGATGGCGGCCACCGAGGTGGGCGGGTTCGCCGGGCGGCCCTTCTCGGCGCTCAGCGGCGGCGAGCGGGCGCGGGTCGCGCTGGCCCGCGTCCTCGCCCAGCGCGCCCCGCTGCTGCTGCTCGACGAGCCGACCGCCGCGCTCGACCTGCGCCACCAGGAGCTGGTCCTCAGGATCTGCCGGGAGCGGGCCGCCGCCGGTGACGCGGTCGTGGTGGTCCTGCACGACCTGGGGCTCGCGGCGGCGTACGCGGACCGGGTCGCGGTGCTGCGGGGCGGGGCCCTCGCGGCGGAGGGCGCCCCCGGTGACGTATTCGAGGAGGGACTGCTCTCGGAGGTGTACCGGCAGCCGGTGGAGGTCTTCCCGCATCCGCGCACCGGCGCCCCGGTGATCGCTCCGCGCCGGGCGGTCACCGGCGCCCCGGTCATCGCTCCGCGACGGGCGGGTCTGGCCCCACATGAGAGCTGAATCACGGAACGGGTGGGTATCGGCGAGGTAAGGGTCGGTTAAGTTAGGTCCGCCTCACCTGCCGCGGTGGGGTCGACGCCTGTCAGTGACCCGTCTTGGAGCCCCCTATGCGCGCCGTGCGACCCGCCCGCCTGTCCGTCGTCACCGCCGTCGCCACCGCGGCGGCCCTGACCGCCGTCACGGGCTGCACGGAGAAGAGCGACGCCAAGGGCGGCGCGAACAGCGTCAGCGTGACTGCGACCGACGACAAGTGCGAGGTCTCCAAGAAGGAGCTGTCCGCCGGGCACGTCGAGCTGGCCATCGAGAACAAGGGCTCCAAGGTCACCGAGGTCTACATCCTCTTCCCCGACGACCGCATCGTCAGCGAGCGCGAGAACATCGGCCCGGGCACCAAGCAGAAGCTCACCGCCGAGGTGAAGGCCGGTGCCTACGAGATCGCGTGCAAGCCCGGCATGAAGGGCGACGGCATCCGCCAGAAGATCACCGTCAGCGGCGGCGGCAAGGCCGCCAAGCGCGACCCCCGCCTGGACAAGGCCGTCGCCGCCTACCGCGAGTACGCGCAGGAGCAGGCCGACGCGACGCTGCCGAAGGCGAAGGTCTTCACCGACGCCGTGCGCAAGGGCGATCTGGCGGCCGCGAAGAAGGCGTACGCGGACTCCCGCATCGGCTGGGAGCGCACCGAGCCGGTCGCCGAGTCCTTCGGCGACATCGACCCCAAGGTCGACCTGCGCGAGGACGGCCTGGAGGACGGTCAGGACCTGGAGAAGGACTGGACGGGCTGGCACCGTCTGGAGCGGGCCCTGTGGCAGGACAAGAAGATCGGCAAGCGCGAGAAGGAGCTGGCCACCCTTCTCGACAAGGACCTGCTGGACTGGCGGAAGCGGGTCGGCAAGGCCGTGATCACCCCGACCTCCATGGCCAACGGCGCCAAGGAACTCCTCGACGAGGTCGCCACCGGCAAGGTGACGGGCGAGGAGGAGCGTTACTCCCACACCGACCTGGTCGACTTCAAGGCGAACGTGGAGGGCGCCGAGAAGTCCTACGAGCTGCTGAAGCCGGTGGCCGCCGAGAACGACCCGAAGCTCGCCGAGGAGCTGGACGAGCAGTTCGCGGCCCTGGACAAGCTCCTGGAGAAGTACCGCGAGGGCGGCAAGGACTCCTACGACTTCACCTCCTACGACAAGGTCGGCAAGGCGGACCGCAAGGAGCTGCAGGACGGTGTGAACGCGCTCGCGGAGCCGCTGTCGAAGCTGGCCGCGGCCGTCGTGAAGTCCAAGTAGCGGCTGGGGGGAACCGATGTCCGAGGACAACACCCGCGCCCCGTCGCGGCGTTCGCTGATCGGCTGGGGCGGCGCCGGGCTCGCGCTCGGCGCGGCGGCGGCCGGCGGCGCGGTGGCGATGACCCGCTCCGGCGACGAGGTGGCGCCCGCCGGGGACTCGGGGGCGGCCGTCCCCTTCCACGGCGCGCACCAGGCGGGCATCGCGACCGCCGTCCAGGACCGGCTGCACTTCGCGGCGTTCGACGTGAAGACGGACGACCGCGCGGAGTTCGTGCGGCTCCTCAAGGACTGGACGGAGGCGGCCGCGCGGATGACCGCGGGGCACACGGTCGGCGAGGGCGCCTACGGCGGGCTCGCCGAGGCGCCGCCGGACGACACCGGCGAGGCGCTCGGGCTCAAGCCGTGCCGGCTGACGCTGACGATCGGCTTCGGCCCCTCGCTCTTCGACAGGTTCGGCCTCTCCGGGCGGCGCCCGGAGGCGCTGGTCGACCTCCCCAAGTTCCCCGGCGACAACCTCGACAAGGCGCGCAGCGGCGGTGACCTGTGCGTGCAGGCCTGCGCGGACGACCCGCAGGTGGCGGTGCACGCCATCCGCAACCTCGCCCGCATCGGCTTCGGCAAGGTCGCCGTGCGCTGGTCGCAGCTCGGCTTCGGCAAGACCTCGTCGACGACGCCGGACGCGCAGACGCCCCGTAACCTCTTCGGTTTCAAGGACGGCACGCGCAATGTCTCCGGGCAGGATGGCGCGGCGCTCGCCGAGCACGTGTGGGTGGGCGAGAAGGACGGGCCGGGCTGGATGGCGGGCGGCTCCTATCTCGTGGCGCGGCGCATCCGCATGAACATCGAGACGTGGGACCGCACCTCGCTCGGCGAGCAGGAGGACGTGTTCGGGCGCGACAAGGGCGAGGGCGCGCCGGTCGGCAAGGCCAAGGAGCACGACGAGCCGTTCCTGAAGGCGATGAAGCCCGACGCGCATGTGCGGCTCGCGCACCCCGACGCCAACGGCGGGGCGACGCTCCTGCGCCGCGGCTACTCCTTCACGGACGGCACCGACGGGCTCGGCCGCCTTGACGCCGGTCTGTTCTTCCTCGCCTACCAGCGGGACGTGCGCACCGGTTTCATCCCGGTCCAGCGCAATCTGGCGCGCTCCGACGCGCTCAACGAATACATCCAGCACGTGGGTTCCGCGGTCTTCGCGGTCCCGCCGGGCGTCCGCGACAAGGACGACTGGTGGGGCAGGGGCCTGTTCACCGGGGAGGAGTGAGCCGATGTTCGGCAACTATCTGATCGGCCTGCGCGAGGGTCTTGAGGCCAGCCTCGTCGTCTGCATCCTCATCGCGTACCTGGTGAAGACGGAGCGGCGGGACGCGCTCGTACCCATCTGGGCCGGTATCGGGGTCGCGGTGGCGCTCGCGCTCGGCTTCGGCTGCGCGCTCACGTTCGGCTCGCAGGAGCTGACGTTCCAGGCGCAGGAGGCGCTCGGCGGCTCACTGTCGATCGTGGCGGTGGCCCTGGTGACGTGGATGGTCTTCTGGATGCGGCGTACGGCACGGCACTTGCGGGCCGAGCTGCACGGCAAGCTGGACTCGGCGCTCCGGATGGGCACGGCAGCGCTGGTGGCGACGGCGTTCCTGGCGGTGGGCCGGGAGGGCCTGGAGACGGCCCTGTTCGTGTGGGCGTCGGTGCGGGCCTCCGGTGACGGTTCGCACGGGCCGCTGCTCGGCGTGGTCCTCGGGCTGCTGACGGCGGTCGTGCTCGGCTGGCTGTTCTACAAGGGCGCGGTCCGCATCAACCTCGCGAGGTTCTTCACCTGGACCGGCGCGATGCTGGTCGTCGTGGCGGCGGGCGTCCTCGCGTACGGCGTGCACGACCTCCAGGAGGCGGAGTTCGTCGGGGGGCTCCAGGACAAGGCGTTCGACATCAGCACGACGATCCCGCCGGACAGCTGGTACGGCACGCTCCTGAAGGGCATCTTCAACTTCCAGCCGGACCCGACGGTGCTTCAGGTCGTGGTCTGGCTCCTGTACCTGGTGCCGACGTTGGCTTTCTTCTTCGCACCGGCCAGGCGCGGATCCGCGAAGCCCGCGGCGCCGGGCGAGGCGGCCATCGCCGCGCCGGACAAGAGCACGACCGCCGAGCCCGCCGCGACAGGCGAGACGGCCGTCGCCGAGAAAGGCTGAGCCCACCCGGCCCCGGGAGCCGCGAACCCGCCGCCGACGCCCGGAAGGGCCCCGGTAGGGTTCGGGCCCGGGAACGGCGTTGGTGAAGGTGAAAGGACCCCATGAGTAACGCGCGCAGGCTCCGCGGTCTTTGCCGGCCGGTCGCGATGGTGGCGACGGCTGCCGCCCTGTCGGTGGCGGCGACCGGTTGCGTGACGGTGCACGGCGAGCGGGAGGTCCTGCCCGCGGCGACGAAGACCGAGGCCGCCAAGGCGCTGAAGGACTTCCTCGCCGCGTACAACAAGGCGGAGAAGACGTACGACCCGGCCGCCGACGCCGCCCGGGTCACCGGCCCCCTGGGCGCCATCAACCAGGCGGGCCTGAGGTCGCGTCAGGCACAGCACCCGGGCGGCAACCCCGGGGCGACGCCCCTGAAGCTCACGGACGTCACGTACGCGATACCCAAGAAGGCCGGCTGGCCGCGCTGGTTCCTCGCCGACACCAAGGCCAACCGCAAGGTCGGCGGCAAGACCGACGCCCGCTGGCTGTGGATCTTCACCAAGGGCGGCCCCGACCAGCTGTGGCAGGCGTCCTATCTGAACCTCGTGGCGCCCGCCAAGGTGCCCGACCTGAAGAAGGACAAGGACGGCTGGGCGGTGCCCGTCGAGGCCGGCGCGGCGCATCTCGCCGTGGCGCCCAAGGACCTCGGCAAGACGTACACGGCGTTCCTGAAGTCGGGCGGCGACGCGTTCGCCCCCGGCGACCACACATCGAAGTGGAAGGCGGCCCGCGACCGGAACACCAAGCGGCTCGGTGTGGGCGTGCAGTACCTGGACTATCCGCGCAACGGCGGCACGTTCGCCCCCGTGGGGCTGCGCACGAAGGACGGCGGGGCGCTGGTCTTCTTCGCCACGCACCACTACGAGAAGCAGACCGTCGCCAAGGGCATCGACCTCAACCTCGACCCGAACGCGAAGGCCCTCCTGAAGGGCGAGGCGAAGCAGTCGGTGACTCTGGAGCGCGTCTCGAACCAGGCCGTCGTCGATCCGGCGAAGTCCAGCGGCGACAAGGTCACCTTCCTCGGCCGCATCCAGGGGCTCACGGGCGCCAAGGGCGACCAGTAGGGCCTGCCCGCACCGGGGCCGGGCGAGTCAGCCCCGCAGGGGCCAGGCGGCGGTGTCGTGCCGGGGCTCCCCCGCCACCCGCGCGCATTCGTCGGTGAGCGTCTCCAGGAGCGTCAGCGGATCCGGCAGCGGATGCTCGGGGCCGCGCACCCAGCGCACGTCCAGGTCGCCGGGGAGCCTGGCGGGCGGCACCAGGACGTACGAACCGCGGCAGTGCCAGCGCAGGCCGGGGTGCTCGTCCATCGTCTCGGGGTGGCAGTCCAGCTCACAGGGCCACCACTCGTCCTCGTCCTCGGGGGTGCCGCGGGTGGCGGTGTAGAACAGCATCCGGTCGTCGCCCGACTCGGCGACGGGTCCCACCTCGATACCGGCCGCGAGCAGCCGCCGCAGCGCCTCGCGCCCGGCGTCCAGGGGCACGTCGAGCACGTCGTGGACCATGCCGGTCGCGGTGATGAAGTTGGCCTGCGGCTGGTGGCGGGCCCACCGCTCGATCTGGCCGCGGTCGGTCGTGGACTGCGTCTGCCAGGCGAAGGAGACGGGGTGCCGGCCCGGGGTGGGGCAGCCGATGCGGTCGCACGAACATCGGTACGCCGAGGGATACGCGGCCGGGGCGAGCGGCAGACCGGCGCCCGCCGCGGCCAGCAGCAGGTCCTCCCGGGCCCGGTCATCGGCCGTCGTGTCCTTGGGACGACGGCGAAGCCACTGGGAAATCCTGCCCTGCCCGCCGGACCGGCTGCCGAACTCCGCGCCCATCTAGCCCCTCACCTCGCCGTTGTGCCGAAAGCATGACCCATGGTCCCACCATCCTGCGCCTCCGGGGGCCGGAGCCCACATCCGGGGTACCCGGGGTGAAGCCAGCCGCCGGATGACATCACGCCCCATCGCGGACTAAGTGGTGCATTGCCCGCTACCCCCCTACGGTGTCGCCATGGTCATTACGACTGCGCTGACCGGCCTCACGGCGCTGACCCTCACGGCTCCGAGCGGCTTCCTCGCCCCGATCGAGTGGGGCCGCGGGCCGCTGACCGTGGACGCGCTCCCCCGCGTCGTCTACACCGCGCACCGCGGCGGCGCCCTGGAGGTCCCGGAGAACAGCATGGCGGGGCTCCTGACGGCGTACGAGCGCGGCACCGCCCAGGTCATCGACTTCGACACGCGCATACTGCGCGACGGCACGCTGGTGGTCATGCACGACAAGACCCTGGACCGCACCACGTACGCGACGGGCCCGGTGCGGATGCTCGACCGGCACCAGTGGCACGGCGTGCTCGTGCGGCCCGACAGCTCGCTGCCCGGCCGGTGGCGTCCGGAGCGGGCGCCGACGGTCGAGGAGGTCCTTGACCGGTTCGGCGGGCGGATCATGCTGATGCTGGAGGCCAAGGATCCGCGGAGCGTGGGCAGGCTCGCCGCGATGATCCGCGCCCGCGGCCTGACCCGCTCGGTCTTCGTGAACACCAACAGGCCCGCGGTCGCGCACCGCGCCCACGAGCTGGGCCTGCTGGCGCAGCTGTGGCGCTCCAAGGTCCAGATGCGCACCGACCGGCCCGAGCGCTGGGCGTCGTACGTGGACGTCCTCGACGTGGACTACAAGGCGCGCGACAGCGATCTGCGGCGCGCGGTGAACTCGGGCGTACCGCGGGTGTGGGCGCACACGGTGACGACGGCGAAGCAGCGCGACCGGGTGCTGCGGCTCGGCTGCAACGGCGTCATCACCGACGCCCCGGGGCTTCTGTCGCGTACGCCGATCGCGCCGGTGAGGGCCGCCGGGCGGGTGTGAGCGGCGCGGCCGGGGCGGGTCAGGAGGCGGTGGGGCGCGGGGTGATGCCGTAGAGGGCGTACTCGACGAGCTTGTCCGCGTAGGCGTGGGTCAGGGGGCCCGAGCGCATCAGCCAGCGCTGGGCGAGCGGGCTCGCCCACAGCTCCAGGGCGATACGGGGGTCGACGTCGGGCAGGACGTGTCCGGCGTCCTGGGCGCGGCGCACCCGGTTCACGAAGAGCTGGAGCTGCGGTTCGAGGAGCTTGGCCACGAACTCCTCGCCCAGCTCGGGGTTGAGCAGGCCCTCGGCGGCGAGCGCGCGGTAGGGGGCGTCGTACTTGGAGTCGTTGAACTCGTCGACGGTGGCCCGCATGACGAACTTGAGGTCGGCCTCCAGGTCCCCGGAGTCGGTGATCTCGGTCTGGACGGCGTCCTGTCCCGCGTTCTCGCTGGCGGCCCGGGAGGCCTGCTCGGCGAGGTCGAGGAAGGCGTCGAGCAGGACGGCGCCCTTCGACGGCCACCAGCGGTAGATCGTCTGCTTGCCGACGCCGGCGCGGGCCGCGATGGCCTCGATCGTCAGCTTGGCGTACCCGGCCTCGGTGACGAGGGCGAGGGCGGCGTCGTAGATCGCGCGGCGCGAGCGTTCGCTGCGGCGCGTGGAGTCGGGGGCGGTCTTCTGAGCCATGCCGTCGAATGTAGCAGCGGACGAACCGAGACGTTCCGTCTTGACAAGACGCGGCGTCTCGCTCATGGTGGAGCCTACGACGAGACGAACCGTCTCGTTGGCTCGGTGGACTTCGATGGAGGTGGGCACACATGACCCGAGGCGGATCCGGAAACATGCTGGGCGTCGGCGGCACCCGCAGCAACCTTCCCCGCAAGGCCCTGCGCGGCGCGGGCCGCGGTGGACGCGTCGGCGGCGGGCTCAGCCCTCAGGAGCAGAAGCGGGAGCTGCTGCGCAAGCTGCGGGAGGCGCGCGAGACGGGCGACGGCCGGGCGTGAACGGCGCGGGGCCATGAGCCCGGCCAACCACCCGTTCGGTGCACAGCGCGAAGGCTCCTCACACCGCACTATGGGCAGCAACTGCCCCACAGGGGGCGGCAACTGCCGCACCATGGGCAGCAGCCCGCCCACAACCGGGCGGCATCTGACCCCTGCGGTATGTGAGGAGCCTTCGTTGTCCCGTTTTCCTCGCTCTCCTCGGCGCGCCACACCCCGGCGCTATCTGATGTGCCCACCGGCACACTTCAAGGTCACGTACTCCATCAACCCCTGGATGGACCCCGCCAAGCCGGTCGACGTCCCGCTCGCCGTCGCCCAGTGGGAGGACCTGCGTGACCGCTACCGCTCGCTCGGCCACACCGTCGAGGAGCTGACCCCCCGCCCCGCACTGCCGGACATGGTCTTCGCGGCCAACGGCGCGACCGTCGTGGAGGGACGCGTGCTCGGCGCGCGCTTCGCCTACCGCGAGCGCGAGGAGGAGGCGGCGGCCCACCTGGAATGGTTCCGCGCGCACGGCTTCACCGAGATCCACGAACCGACCCACATCAACGAGGGCGAGGGCGACTTCGCCGTCACCTCCTCCTACGTCCTCGCCGGGCGCGGCTTCCGGGCGAGCCCGCTCTCGCACGGCGAGGCACAGGAGTTCTTCGGCCGCCCGGTGATCGGGCTCGACCTCATCGACCCCCGCTACTACCACCTGGACACCGCGCTCGCCGTCCTGGACGACGCGGCGGACGACGTCATGTACTACCCGCCCGCCTTCTCGCCCGGCAGCCAGGCGGTCCTGCGGAGCCTGTTCCCCGACGCGGTGATCGCCGAGGAGCCCGACGCCGAGGCGCTGGGGCTCAACGCCGTCTCCGACGGGCTCCATGTGCTGCTCCCCCAGGCCGCTCTCGGGCTCTTCGAGCCGCTGCGGGCGCGCGGCTACGAACCCATCGGGATGGATCTGAGCGAGCTGCTCAAGGGCGGCGGCAGCGTGAAGTGCTGCACGCAGGAGCTGCGGGGCTAGCTTTTTCGCAGCTCGGCCGGGCAGAGCCGGCGCGGCTTGTCGTCGCCCTTGAGGCGGGCGTCGGCACAGCCGCCCGGCAGTCCCCCGTACGCCTTGGTACCGAAGTTGGCCGTCACCGTCAGCGTGCCCTTGCCGAAGACCGTGCGCTGGACGGTGCGGTCCTCGGTCAGTCGGCGGAAAGAGGTGAGCTGTTCGGTGCCCGCTGCCTTGTGCAGGGGCGAGAAGTACTTCTGGAGGGCGGCCAGTTCGGCGCCGTGCTTCTTCAACGAGGGGCCGTCGAGGACGTAGTTGAGGGGGGTGTTGTAGAGCATGGCGAGCAGGGCGCGGGGGGTCTTCTGGGCGGGCAGCTTCTCGTACGAGAGTTCCCAGCGCTCGGTGTTGACCAGCGAGCCGTGCAGGGCCGTCTCGTAGAGCGGGGCGCGGTAGCGGGGGTCGTACATCGCCTTGGCCAGGCCGGCGGGGAGGCGGACCGGCTTGAAGAAGACGCCGGGCGCGTTCTCGGGGTAGTAACCGCCCCACTTCTCGCGGTCCTTCTGGAGCTTCCACATGCCGTCGGCGACCGGCGTCCCGCCGCCGTGGTCGAAGGCGAGCGTCCTGTTCGCCCAGGCCTGCGCGGTCTCCGAGCCGAGGACGAGGCCCGTGTCGGCGATGCGGCGCATGCGCGCGATGCGGTGCTCGCGGTCCTCGGCCTTGGTCATCCGGTGGCCCTCGCCGTGGTCGCGGAAGAGTTCGCCGGTGGCGTCGACGTCGAGGAAGTAGCTGTCGGCGCCGTTCGCGACCATCCGGCGGGTGCGGTCGGCGAGGTAGTGGTGCTTCTTCTCCGCCTTCTCGAAGGCGCGCGAGCTGAGGTAGCAGCCGCGGCCGCCGAAGCCCGTCACCGGCTCGCCCTTGGCGTCACGGACGCAGAAGTCCGGGTAGACCGTGCCGGGCCAGACGGAGTTCGGGGCGTCGGCCGTCTTGGGGTCCTGGCCGTTGGCGAAGGAGTCGTACGGGCCGATGAGGTACCCGGCCTTCTTCGCGGCGCTCACCGCCGCCTTGTCCGGATACGGCTCCCCGTCGTAGCCGAGCCACATGCGGTCGACGCCCAGCTCGCGCAGCTCCTCGATCCCGGCGCTCTCGCGGGCCTCGCCCCAGGTGTAGGCGTGGAAGGCGCCGAGGAGACGGGCGGTGGCGGGGTTCTTCGCGATCTTCCCCTTGAGGCTGCCGAGTTGGCCGCGCTCGGCGAGGTAGGCGCGGTAGTCGGCGGCGGGCGCGACCGGGTTGCCGTCGGTCAGGGCGAAGGTGACGGAGTAGTCGCGGGTCCCGTCGCCGCCGTCGAAGGTGTGCTCGGCGGTGGCGCGCAGCCGGCCGCCGGGGGCGGTGAAGCCGAGGGTCGTGCCGATGTCGGTCGGGGTGAGGTAGCTGACGCCGGTGCGCTTGCCGAGGGAGTAGCCCCACAGCGGCAGGGTCAGATCGGCGCCGACGTCGACGGTGCTGCCCGCGAGGGCGCCCTCGCCGGTGGTCCAGAAGGCGTCCGTGACGGGGATGTCCAGGCCTTCCCCGCGCGGGAGTTGCAGCGCCGACGCGGCGGCGTCGGTGCCGGTGACGGGCCAGCTGACGGAGGTGTCGCGGTGTGCCCTCAGGGTCAGCGAGAGGCGGCCGTGGTCGGTGCGGGCGGTGACGTCGACGCCGCGCTCGGGGTAGCTCCAGCGGGCCCGCCCCTCGCCGGTACGCGTCACAGGTCCTGGCCTGCCGAGGTCGGTGCCGGAGGCGTCGGAGAGGGTGAGGGCGCGGCCGTCGCGGGTGTGGGCGCGTACGGCGAGGGAGGCGGTGTCGACGACGGCCGTACCGCCGTCGACGGCCAGTTCGACCTGCTTGCCGTGGGCCTGGTCGCTGTGGGCGGACTCGGCCTGGGCGGTGAAGGCGTAGGCGGTCGCTCCGGCGGCGGTGAGGGCCAGGGCGACGGAGAGGGCGAGGAAGCGGCCGTCGGACCGCCTGCGGGCGTGAGCGCGGGCGCCGCCGGAACGGCCGCTGCCGCCGGTGGGTGAACTGATCTTGGTTGTCATGGGGATGTGAATAGTCACAGCGCCTAAGAGGTTTATAAGAGGCGCGTCAACTCCACTTAACGCCGCTCCTCGTGGTACCAATACGGGCGCGCGGGAACAGACAGACGATTCCCGGGCGCCGCATCACGACAACCAGACAGTCGGGCCCGTCCGGGCCCAGGGGGAAGAAGAGGTAAGCGCAGTGAACCGCATGCGCACGTCCGTCGCAGTCCTGGCCACCGCAGGAGCACTCACCGCAGCCCAGCTCGGCACCGCGGGGGCCGCGTCCGCGTCGGCCAAGCCGGAGCCGAAGCCGCGCGCCGCTTCGGCCGCTCCGAGCGCCGCTCCGCGCACCACCGGCTGCCCGATCGACATCGTCTACACCTCGCGTTTCCAGATCGACCGGAACGGCTGGGTGACCAACGGGGGCCTGTACTTCGGGCTGAAGAACAAGAGCAGCAAGAGCTTCAAGAAGGTCAGCTTCACGGTGACCAACGTCAAGAACATCCGCTTCGGCAAGGCCACGCCGAAGGGCGGCAAGGTCACCCGCAAGACGTCGAAGACCGTCACCGTGTACGACAAGAGCCTGGCGGGCAAGGCCAAGCTCGGCGTCAAGGTGCGCACGCACCTGCTGAACACCCGTTCCTACAAGGTGAAGTTCTCCGTGCGCGGCAACGGCTGGAACTGCGCCGTGGACCAGGGCACCTGGGGCGCCTGAGTCACTGCTCGGACCGGGGCGGCCAGGCGTCGCCCCAGTCCGTGTCGCGCGCCGCGCGGTAGAGGGGGCCGTGACGCTTGGTCACGGTCTCCCTGCGCAGCTGCTCCTCGGCCCCGCACAGGTCGAGGAGCACCTGGCCCTTGCGGATCTGGGGGCGGCGCACCACCCGGTTCGGCGGCGGGAGCGGGTCGAAGCGGGTCGCCGCGACGTAGCTGAACTTCTCGTCCTCGTACGCCAGTGAACCGCCCTTGACCTGGCGGTGCAGGGACGATCTGCTGACCCGCGCCGAGAAGTGGCACCAGTCCGTGCCGGGTTCGATGGGGCAGGGCGCGCTGTGCGGGCAGGGCGCGGCGATCTGGTATCCGGCGGCGATGAGCTGGTCGCGGGCCTCGATGACGCGGGCGTAGCCGTCCGGGGTGCCCGGTTCGACGATGACGACGGCCTGCGTGGCCGCGTGCGCCGCCGCGTCGACGACGGAGCGGCGGTCGGCGTCGGTCAGCTCCTTGAGTACGTACGAGATGGTGACGAGCTCGGCGCTTTCGACGGTGAGCGAGGCGCCGATGCGTTCGCGCTGCCAGCGGGTGGCGGCCAGCCGGGGTTCCTCCGCGGCCAGTTCCCGTCCCAGTGCGAGGGCGGGCTCGGCCCAGTCGAGAACCGTGACGGGGCGCTCGCCCTGCCAGGTCGCGGCGGCCGCCCAGACCGCGGCGCCGGTGCCGCCGCCGACGTCCACGTGGCTGGCGGGCGCCCAGCCGTCGGGGGCCGCGTCCGCGAGAGCCTCCAGGGCGGAGTGCGCCGCCTCGAAGGTGGCGGGCATGCGGTAGGCCGCGTAGGCGGCGACGTCGGCGCGGTCCCGCAGGATCGGGGCGCCGGTCGGGGTCTGCCCCCGGTAGTTCTCGATCAGCCGCGCGACGGCCTGCGAGGCCTGCGAGGGCGGCACGCCATCCAGCGCCCTCGCGAGGGCGCCGCTCAGCTTCTCGCCCGGGGTTTTCAGCTCGTTCACCCACTGATCCTACGGGGGTGGGGGGGGCGGTCTCGTCTGCCTAGTGCTGCCGTCCGGCGGGTGCGGGTCGTCTTCGGCTGATCGCGCAGTTCCTCGCGCCCCTGACGGGGCGCCTTTGCGAGGTCAGCTGGCTTGGGCCGCCCTGGCCAGCCTCGTGGCGGCGGAGGCTCTAGGGGTGTTGTCAACCGGCCTGCGCCGGGGATGCACCGTGTTGGCCAGGAGGATCAGGAACGTGTCCGTGGCGCGGTCGAGGACGAGGGACGTTCCCGTGAAGCCCGTGTGGCCCGCCGCGCCGCGCCCCGCCAGTTCCCCCATGAACCACGGCTGGTCGACGCCGAAGCCGAGGCCGGAGCCGGTGAGCATCAGCTCGACGTGGTCGGGGCCAAGAACGCGGGCCTGCCCGTACGAGCCCCCACAGAGCAGCATGCGGCAGAACACCGCCAGGTCACGGGCGGTGGAGAAGAGCCCCGCGTGCCCGACCACACCCCCCAGCGCCCAGGCGTTCTCGTCATGGACGACCCCCCGCAGCATCCCCCGGTCCACCTTCGCCCAGGGCCTGCGCTGGTCCTCCGTCGCGGCGGCGTCCGCCCGCGGCCCGAAGCCGGTGTCGGCCATGCCGAGCGGCCCGGTGATGCCCTCGCGGACGAGGGCGTCGAGGCGGCGCCCGGTGATCCGCTCCAGGATGTGCTGGAGGAGCAGCATGTTCAGGTCGGAATAGACGTACGAGCCCGGCTCGGTGACCGGCGCCTCCGCGCGCAGGGCGGCGAGCCGGGAGGCGTCGTCAGGACAGTCGTACAAGGGGAGTTCGGGCCGCAGCCCCGACGTATGCGTGAGGAGCTGCCGCACCGTGACGCCGTGCTCGGCGGCGCCCCGGAACTCGGGGAGGTACGCGCCGACGCCCGCGTCGATGCCGAGCGTGCCGCGCTCCAGCTGCTGCACGGCGGCGACGGTCGTGAAGAGCTTGGTGAGCGAGGCGAGGTCGAAGGGCGTGTCCGTGCGCATCGGCACCCGCCATTCACGGGGCAGCTCGACGCCCGCGTCGGCCTCCGGGTCGTACGAGGCGTAGCGGACCGCCCACCCGGCGGCTGCCTCGGCGGCGATGACCGGGCCACGGCCCACGGCCACCACGGCCCCCGCGCACCAGGGCCGGGGCCCGCGCGGCAGCTCGCGCACCTCGGCGACGAGGCGGTCGGTCTCGTCCGGGTCGAGGCCCGCCCGGGCCGGGGTGCCGGTGCGCAGGAGCCGGTGTGCGCTCAGTGGTCCGCCTCCTCCGTGGGCGACTGCCGCCAGGGTCGGCACAGTCCCACGAAGCAGGCGAGGGCCGCCAGCGCGCAGACCAGTTGGACGACGGCCATCGGGACGGCCGTGTCCTCGCCCGCGATGCCGACGAGCGGCGAGGCGATCGCGCCGATGAGGAAGGAGGAGGTGCCGAGCAGCGCGGAGGCGGAACCGGCGGCGTGCGGGGTGCGGGTGAGGGCGAGGGACTGGGTGTTGGGCATGGCGAGGCCCATCGCCGACATCAGGACGAAGAGCCCGGCGGCGACGGGCAGGAGGCCGACATCGCCGAAGACGCCGGCCGTCATGAGCAGGAGCGCCGTCGCGGCGACGGCGATGGCCGTCAGACCGGACGCGAGCACCTTGTTGAGGCTGACGCGGCCGACGAGGATCTTGCCGTTGATCTGGCCGACGGCGATCAGGCCGACGGAGTTGACGCCGAAGAGGAGGCTGAAGGTCTGCGGGGAGGCACCGTAGATCTCCTGGATCACGAAGGGCGAGGCGGAGATGTACGCGAAGAGCGCGGCGAACGCGAAACCGCCCGTGATCATGTAGCCGGTGAAGACGCGGTCGGCGAGGAGCGAGCGCATTGTCCGCAGCGCCTCCAGCGTGCCGCCGCCGTGCCGCTTCTCCGGGGCGAGGGTCTCGGGCAGGCGCCGCCACACCAGGAGGGTCAGCGCGATGCCGACGCCGGTGAGGACGCCGAAGATGCCGCGCCAGTCGGTGAAGCGCAGGACCTGGCCGCCGATGAGGGGCGCGACGACGGGGGCGACGCCGGAGATCAGCATCAGGGTGGAGAAGAAGCGGGCCATCTCCACGCCGTCGTACAGGTCGCGGACGACCGCGCGGGCGATGACGATGCCGGCCGCGCCCGCGAGGCCCTGGAGGAGCCGGAAGCCGATGAGGAGTTCCGCGGTGGGCGCGAAGGCGCAGGTCGCGGTGGCGAGGACGTAGACGAGCAGGCCGATGAGGAGCGGGCGGCGCCGCCCCCACTTGTCGCTCATCGGGCCGACGACGAGCTGGCCGAGCGCCATGCCGAGCAGGCAGGCCGTCAGGGTCAGCTGCACGGTCGCGGCGGGGGCGCTCAGGGCGTCGGTCACCTCCGGCAGGGCCGGCAGGTACATGTCCATGGAGAGCGGGGGGACGGCCGTGAGGCCGCCGAGCACGAGGGTGACGAGGGCCCCGGTGCGGCGAAGGGCGGCGGGGCTCGCGGGTCCCGCCGCCTTCGGTATGTGGTGCTCTTCCGTTGTCCGCCCGCACTCAGGCATGCCGCCCCTTTCCCGTGGATCGATGCGCCGTCCATGGTCGCAGGTCGAGTGACGGCCCGGGGCCCCACTCGTTTGGCTCAGCGCCGGGCAGATCTTACGGGCCCCGGCTTCGCGCGAGAAGCGGAGTTACGTGGCCATCCCGGAGTTACGTGCCGTGCGCACCTACAAGTTCGTGCTGAGCGAATGGACCCTCGCTTGGAGAGGCCGAGCAGGCTGTGGAGCCGCGACGATTCCCGGCTCCGGCCCCCGTCGGGCAGCCGCAGGAACAGCAGCCGGATGTCGGGCCCCAGCGGACCGGTGTCCAGACGCACACCGTGCAGGGTCCGCCCGCCCGCCTTCACGGGCGCGCACTCCCAAGGGCTGGGCGCGCCCGGACGCATCGGTATACCGGCGAGAGCGCTGTACGCCTGCTGTACGCCCCATTCGCGGCGGACGGCATATCCGCCCGACCATTCCAGATGGGCGTCGCCCGCGGTCACATACACCACGCGGAGGCACTTCCCTTTCCCGAAGTCCTCGGCGATCGCCGGATTGATGAACAAGAGGTCGTCGTCCTGGGCGCGGTGGACGGTTCCGCGCGGTACACGGATCGGATCTGGTCGCCACCCTGACCGCCCTCATCAGGCGTTTTCGGCCCGACACCGTCCGCACCCTGGACTTCGCCAACACCGCACTGAAGTCCTCCGGCAAGGAATGGGCCGACCACAGCGATCACGCGATCACCGCGCGCTATTTCCGTCTCGCGGTGCTTCACGCACGGCTGGAATCGGACGCTCCTCGGCTGATGGGATACGAGGGATACGGAAATGCGTTACGTCCGCCCAATCTCAGCGCCGACCTGGCCGCACGGAAGGCGGCCATTTTCGAGCATTACTACATTCATGACGAAAGGCTGGTGAACCGCTGCCCCGGGCATTACTGCGCGCCCACCAGAAAGGTGGCAGATCATTACATCCGGTGGCTCGAACGGAATTATCCGCGCCGCATACCCGTCGCCCGTCCCGGCACCATCGTCTCCTGGATCGGCTCCACGGATTCCGGATTCACCGAGGCCGACCTCTGTCTGACTCGGGAAGGCGAGGAACACGGCGGGTCACGCGGTGGGGACAGCTGCGTACCGCCGGCCGCTGTCTGACCTAGGACGATCCGCTGCGGTCGCACCCCCGGCTGCGGCTGGCCCCCTGCACCGCGAAAGATCCCGGGCAGCGGTGGTTCACGCAATTCCCTTGATGCCGGGGCGAGTCAACGCGGCGACCGGTCGTTCACCGTACGGAGTGGCCATCACGCCCCTACGCGTGTGCTCACCGGAAAATCCGCCAAGACATGGAAAAGTGGGCTTCCCAGACAAATTGCCGATCCGGACAAGGCACGATGAAAATCTCCTTTCTGCTGCAGAACGCCTATGGAATCGGTGGCACCGTCCGCGCCACTTTCAATTCCGCCGGTGCCCTCGCCGAGCGCCATGACGTGGAAATCGTCAGCGTCTGGCGGACGCACGACAGGCCCACTCTGCCGCTCAGCAGAAAGGTCCGGCTGCGGCCGCTGATCGACAAGCGCCCGCACGCGCCGCGCAACGACCTCGGCAGCGCGCTCCTTGGCGGGCCGTCGGCGTACGTCCCGCGCGTCGAGGCGCACGGCGCCGGTTTCGACGCGCTCACCGATCGGCGGGTGGCGCGGTTCCTCGGCCGTACGGACGCCGACGTGGTGGTGGCCACGAGGCCGGGCCTGGTGATCTACCTCGCCGAGTTCGGCCGCGGCCACTATCTGCGGATCGGCCAGGAGCACCGCGTCTACGGCACCCACGAGCCCGGCATCCGCGCCGCGCAGGACGCGGCCATCGCCTCGCTGGACGCGCACACCACCGTCACGGAGGCGGACGCCGTCACGCACCGCCGGGAACTGGCCGCCGCCGGGACCCCGATCGTGTCCATCCCCAACGCCTCGCCGCCGCCGGGCACCGCCGCGTCGGACGGCAGGGCCCCGCTGGTCATCGCCGGTGGCCGCCTCATCCCGGTGAAGCGGTACGGCCTGCTCGTGGACGCCTTCGCCACCGTGGCCGCCGCGCACCCGGACTGGAAGCTGCGGATCTACGGACGCGGCCCCAAGCACGCCGCGCTGCGCTCCCGCATCGACGAACTCGGCCTGAGCGACCACGTGTTCCTGATGGGCGCCACCCCCTCCCTCGCCACCGAGTGGGCCAAGGGGGCGATCGCCGCCGTCACCTCCCGCGAGGAGTCGTTCGGCATGACCATCGTGGAGGCCATGCAGTGCGGCACCCCCGTGGTCGCCACCGACTGCCCCCACGGGCCCGCCGAGATCATCCGGAACGGCGAGGACGGACTGCTCGTCCGCTCGGGCGACAGCGCCGCCATCGCCCGGGGCCTCCTCACGCTCATCGAGGACGCGGACCTGCGCCGCGCCATGGGCGGCGCCGCCCGCCGCAGCGCCGAGCGGTACG
>NZ_WMBF01000617.1:0-3284 GCF_019400875.1 Streptomyces anatolicus
CCGTCACGCCGGACGCTGCAAGACCGTGAGGCTGCGGTCGGTCAGCGTCAGCCGGTCGCCCGCCCCCACCTTCGGACCCGGCTCCAACGGCACACCGTCCGCGCGCGCCGTGTCGACCACGACCTGCCACTGGCGGCCGTGGTTGACCGGCACCACGAACTCCAGCGGCTCCGGCGACGCGTTGAACATCAGCAGGAACGAGTCGTCGGAGATCCGCTCGCCCCGGGGCCCCGGCTCCGAGATCGCGTTGCCGTTCAGGAACACGCTCAGCGCCCGCGCGTGCGAGGCGTCCCAGTCGTGCTGTTCCATCTCCCCGCCTTCCGGGGTGAACCAGGCGATGTCGGACAGCTCGTCGCGCGTGCCCTGCACCGGGCGGCCGTGGAAGAACCGGCGCCTGCGGAAGACCGGGTGGTCCCGCCGCAGCATCGCCATCGCACGCGTGAACTCCAGGATCGGGCTCTCGCCGTCCGGCCAGCGCACCCACGCCACTTCGTTGTCCTGGCAGTACGCGTTGTTGTTGCCGCCCTGCGTGCGCGCGAACTCGTCGCCGTGGCTGAGCATCGGCACGCCCTGGGAGAGCATCAGCGTCGCGATGAAGTTCCGCATCTGCCGCTCGCGCAGCGCCAGCACGGCCGGGTCGTCCGTCTCGCCCTCGGTGCCGCAGTTCCAGGAGCGGTTGTGGCTCTCGCCGTCCCGGTTGTTCTCGCCGTTCGCGTGGTTGTGCTTCTCGTTGTACGAGACGAGGTCGTGCAGCGTGAAACCGTCGTGGCAGGTGGTGAAGTTGATGGACGCCAGCGGGCGGCGCCCGTCGTCCTGGTAGAGATCGGATGAACCGGTCAGCCGGGAGGCGAACTCCGCGAGGGTGCGCGGCTCACCCCGCCACAGATCGCGCACGGTGTCGCGGTACATGCCGTTCCACTCGGTCCACAGGGGCGGGAAGTTGCCCACCTGATAGCCGCCCTCGCCGACGTCCCAGGGCTCGGCGATCAGCTTCACCTGGCTGACCACCGGGTCCTGCTGGACGAGGTCGAAGAACGACGACAGGCGGTCCACCTCGTGGAACTGGCGCGCGAGCGTCGCCGCGAGGTCGAAGCGGAAGCCGTCCACCCGCATCTCCGTGACCCAGTACCGCAGCGAGTCCATGATCATCTGGAGTACGTGCGGCGAGCGCATCAGCAGCGAGTTGCCCGTCCCCGTGGTGTCCATGTAGTAGCGGGGGTCGTCCATCAGGCGGTAGTACGAGGCGTTGTCCAGGCCCTTGTAGGACAGGGTGGGGCCCAGGTGGTTGCCCTCGGCCGTGTGGTTGTAGACGACGTCCAGGATCACCTCGATGTTCGCCTCGTGCAGCGCCTTCACGGCCTGCTTGAACTCCAGGACCTGCTCGCCGCGGTCGCCCCAGGAGGCGTACGCGTTGTGGGGGGCGAAGAAACCGATGGTGTTGTAGCCCCAGTAGTTGTTCAGGCCCATGTCCACCAGGCGGTGGTCGTTCACGAACTGGTGGACCGGCATCAGCTCCAGGGCGGTCACGCCGAGCCCTTTGAGGTGCTCGATGATCGCCGGGTGGCCCAGCGCCGCGTACGAACCGCGCAGTTCGTCCGGAAGGTCCGGGTGCAGCATCGTCAGGCCCTTCACATGGGCCTCGTAGAGCACGGTCTCGTGGTACGGGGTGCGGGGCGGCCGGTCGTCGCCCCAGTCGAAGTACGGGTTGACCACCACCGACGTCATCATGTGCGGCGCCGAGTCCAGGTCGTTGCGCCGGCCGGGGTCCTCGAAGTGGTAGCCGTACACCTCCTCGCCCCAGTCGACGCGCCCGCTCACCGCGCGCGCGTACGGATCGAGCAGCAGCTTCGCGGAGTTGCAGCGGTGCCCCTGCTCGGGTGCGTAGGGACCGTGCGCCCGCAAGCCGTACCGCTGCCCCGGCATGATGCCGGGGAGGTAGGCATGGCGCACGAACGCGTCGGACTCGCGCAGCTCGACGGCCGTCTCCGAGCCGTCGTCGTGCAGGAGACACAGCTCCATGCGCTCTGCGGCCTCGGAGAAGACCGCGAAATTCGTGCCGGCTCCGTCGTACGTGGCACCTAAGGGGTACGCCTGCCCAGGCCAGACCTGCATGAATATGACTCTTTCACTAACGCCCCCTCGGGTTGGGGCCACATTGGCCAGAGTCTCCCCGAAAGTGGGGCAACCACCCTTGAGTTGAACCCGTCTAACCGTCCGACCACATACTCGGCTTGCCCATCAATGGGGCGCCAGAGGAGTAGGGGGAGTAAGTGCGAGAGATAGTCAGACGCCACCTCGGGAAGGTGGTGGCGGGCGCGGCCGTCGCGGCGACCGCGACGGCCGTACTGGTCGGCGTCAATCTGCCGGGTTCGGAGGCGGGCGCGTCGGGGGACCGCCAGGCCAACGCGGCAGCGGCGAAGCAGGACGCCATCGCCAAGGACGGTGTCGTCGAGGCGGCGCCCGAGGAGGGCGCCAAGGGCATCGGCAGTGACCCGCTGACCGACGCGGAGATCGAGCGCGCCGAGAAGGCCTCGGCCACCGGTCAGCTGCGGTCGAGCGCCCGGGACGTGGAGGGGGACCGCGGCCCGCAGCTGCTGTCCACGAACCTCAGCGAGCCGGATCCGGCCGCCGCCGGGGCAGCGGCCCCGCGCCGCGCCGAAGTCGTCTACTACGACTACAAGAAGGACGCCGTCATCACCAAGACGGTCAACCTGGACACCGGCAAGGTCGACGACACGACCACCGCGCGGCACGTCCAGCCGCCGCCCAGCCAGGAAGAGCTGGCCGAGGGCGCCAGGCTGCTGATCGGCGACCCGCTCGGCAAGGGCCTGAAGAAGGACTTCGAGCACGCCACGGGCAAGGCGCTGACCGGCCCGCAGCAGCTCCAGCTGAGCGGCATGGTCTTCCGCAAGGAGACCGTCAAGCGCGTGCCCTCCGGCCTGGCCGAGTGCGGCGAGCACCGCTGCCTCCAGGTCGTCACGAAGGTCAAGAACGGCCCGTGGATCGACACCAGGTCCCTCGTCGTCGACCTGAGCACCCGCACCGTCGGCCGCCTCGGCTGAACCCTCGGCCGCCCCGGCTGATTCCGGCCCACCGGCCCGCCCCGGCCGCTTCCGGCCGGCCGCGCAGCACACCACAGACCAACTTCTCCTCGTACGAGGGAGTTCACTCCACCATGCACGTCAACAGAGCTTCGCGCGCCCGCGAACGGGCCGTCCTGGCCGTCGCGGTCTCCGCGCTCCTCGGCGGCGCCCTGAGCGTCGCCGCCCCCGCCTCCGCCGCCC
>NZ_WMBF01000618.1:0-3284 GCF_019400875.1 Streptomyces anatolicus
ACGGTTCCCTGAGGCCCCGCTCACGGCGACGCTTCGCATCCGCGTCCGTCCGCGCGTCGTACGAGACGAGCCGCGGCAGCACCGCCGTGAGAACGGCGACCGAGGCCACGCAGGCGAGGCCACCGGACCAGATGGCGGACCGCGTCCCGGTCCACCCCGCCGCCGCGCCCGCGCGGACCTGCCCCAGCTGCGGCCCGACGCTGTAGGACAGGACCTCGATCCCCGCGAGCCGCCCCCGCAGCTCGTCGGGGATCGTCTGGTTCCAGATGGTCGAGCGGCCGAGCCCGCTCAGCATGTCCCCCGCGCCCGCGAGCGCCAGACACCCGAGCACCACCCATACGTTCGAGAACCAGCCCGCCGCCGTGATCGCGAGACCCCACCCCGCCGCCCCGAACACCACGAGCAGCCCGTGCCGCCGCACCCGTGACGTCCACCCGCTGGTGAGGCTGAGCAGCAGCGAGCCGACCGCCCCGGCCGCGTACATCAGCCCGAGCGACCACTGGGCGTCCAGCTCGTCCGCGAGGAAGGGGAAGATCGTGTTCGGGAAGGCGAAGAACATCGCCGCCATGTCGATCGCGTACGTACCCAGAAGCACCGGCCGTGACCACGCGTACCGCGCGCCCTCCGCGAGGCCCCGCAGCGACGGCTTCTCCGCGTCGTGCGCGGCGGGCGCGGGCGAGAGCCGGGTGCACAGCAGGACCGAGACGGCGAAGCCGGCAATCGTCACCGCGTACGCGGCCGCGTGCCCGGCGTACGCGACGACCAGGCCCGCCAGCGACGGGCCCGCGATCGCGCCGACGTTCCAGCGGAACGAGTTCAGCGCGGCGGCCGCCGTCAGCTGGTCGTGCGGCACGATCCGCGCCATCAGCGAGTCGAGCGCGGGCCGTTGCAGCCCGGCCAGCGCGGAGACCCCGGCCGCGACGACGTACAGGGGCCACAGCAGCGGCGACGGGAGCAGCGCGTTCACCAGCAGGAGCACGGCCAGCAGGCCGAGGCCCGCCTCGCTCAGGAGGATCACCTTGCGCCGGTCGACGGCGTCGGCGAGCGCGCCGCCGTAAAGCCCGAAGACGATCAGCGGCACCAGCTCGACGGCGCCCATCGCGCCGACCGCGATCGGCGAGTCCGTCAGCTCCTTGATCTGCAGCGGCAGGGCGACGAGCGCCATGAAACCGCCGAAGTTCGTGACGAGCCCCTGCACCCAGAGCAGCCGGAAATCCCGGGTGGAGCGCCAGGGGGAGAGGTCGGGCAGTATCGCGGAGAGAGGCACGGGAAACCATGCTCAGCGTCGACCGGTGCCCCGGGCAAACGATTTACCGCAAGCCCTGCGAGGGAGCCCTGCGCGGACCCTCACCGGCGCCGGAACCGCGCGCTCACCACCGCGCCGTCGGCGGCGACGTCAGCTGGTCGGCGAGGCGCGAGAGCCGGTCACGGAAGCGTCGGCGGCCCCGCGCCACGGGGAGCGCGTTCTCGCCGGCGGCCGCGCTCACCAGGTGCTGGACGGTGTCCAGATCGAGGTCGGCACCCGTAGAACCGTCCGACGCGTCCGGCGCGTCCGCCCCCTGCGGCACCGCAAGCGCCTCGTGCGAGAGCGCGCTCAGGTCCCGGTCACCGGAGCCGAGCGCGAGCACGGTGGCCCCGGCCCGCCGCGCGTCGTGCACGCGCGTGAGCAGCTCCGCGTCCGGCGCGTCCGGCGCCACGACCAGCAGCGTCTCGCCGCGCCGCGCGGCTTCGATCCGGCCGAGCCCGGTCGACAGATGCGCGGGATCGCAGGCGTGCACCCGGTGGCGTACGAGTGTCGGAGTCAGCTCGGGCGTGCCCGACCAGGCCGCCTCGTCCACCAGGTGGGCGGCCAGGTGCCACGGTTCGTACGCCCGCGTGCCCACCAGGAGCAGCCCGCCGCCGTGCGGCACCACGGACGAGCGCAGCGTCCCCGCGAAGCGGCGCGTGGCCCCCAGCCACTCGGTCCCTGCGAGCACTTCGCGCAGCAGCGCGACCCGTACGGCGTCCATGGCGTCGCATCCTGCCCGAACGGGCCAGTCGTGACCGGAAGTTCACCCGGAATTCCCCCGCGGTGGGGATGGGCGGGGGATGACTTATGAGACGTCTGTTCCCTTCCGCGCGGGCCGCGAGGGATACGCGAGCTTCCGCATACCGGCCGTCGTCACCACCGCCCCGGGCACGACCGCCCCCGGCGCCACCGCCTCCGGTAGCGTCCTCGCGTTCTGCGAGGGCCGCGTCGGCTCCCAGGAGGACTTCGGCGACATCGACATCGTCCTCAAGCGCTCCGCCGACGGCGGCCGCACCTGGGGCCCGCTCCAGGTCGTCGCCAAGAACGGCACCGACCTCGCGGGCAACCCGGCCCCCGTCGTCCTCGGCACCGGCCGGATCCTGCTCGTCCACGTCAGGAACGCCGCCGCGGCCACCGAGGACGCCATCCGCCGCGGCAAGGTCTCCGCGGCCGCCGGACGGCGCGTCTGGGTGCAGCACAGCGACGACGACGGCCTCACCTGGTCCGCGCCGCGCGAGATCACCGCGCAGGTGAAGAAGGCGCACTGGCGGTGGTACGCGACCACGCCGGGGCACGCCATCCAGCTGACCGGCGGCCGGATCGTCGTCCCCGCCAACCACTCGCTGCCGCCGACCGGCGCGGACACCGGCACCGAGGGCAAGTACAACGGCGGCCACTGCCTGCTCAGCGACGACTCCGGCGCCACCTGGCGCATCGGCTACACCGACGACAACACCAACGGCTACATCAACGTCAACGAGACCACCGCCGCCGAACTCCCCGACGGCCGCCTCTACCTCAACACCCGCAACGACTCCCCGGCCCCGGGCAACCGCGCCGACACCTACTCCCGCGACGGCGGCCGCAGCCTCGTCAAACCCTTCCGCCCCCAGGCGTCCCTCACCGGCCCCGTCGTCGAGGGCAGCGTCCTCCAGCTGCGCGACCCCGACGTGCTCCTCTTCTCCGGCCCCGCCGACCCCGGCTTCCGCGCCCTGATGACCGTGCGCCGCTCCGCCGACCGCGGCACCACCTGGGAGGCCGCCCACACCGTCGACGGTCTGCCGGCGGCCTACTCCGATCTCGTACGCCTCGACGAGGAGACCGTCGGGCTGCTCTACGAGACGGGGGACTTCAGCGCGTACGAGACGATCACGTTCCGGCGGATCCCGCTGGCCGAACTGGTGAACACACCAGAAGGCGCGTAAGCCCTGTGACCGGTGAGTAGGGTCGCCCCATGACCTCTACAGACAGTGCGCAGAACGCCCCCGCCCAGACC
>NZ_WMBF01000619.1:0-3281 GCF_019400875.1 Streptomyces anatolicus
CCCCCATCCCCGCCCCCACCATCGCGAGGATCGCCGTCCAGCCGGACGCCGAGTGTGCCTGTTCCGGGGTGAAACCGGCGCCCTCGCACGCCGCCCGCGTGATCTCCGACCAGGGGCCGCTGCCGCCGAAGATCCACGGCTCCCCCGCCAGGTCGGCGAGGCGCAGCCCCTCGGCCGCCGCCAGGGGGTGGTCGGCGGGCAGCGCCACGTCCAGGGGGTCGGCGACCAGGGACTCCCGGGTGAAGCGGGGGTCCGCGTCGGGTGAGGCGGGCGCCTGGACCGCGAGGGAGAGGGCGACATCCACCTCTCCGGCGGCGAGGAGTTCGTACGCCTGAGCCGCCTCGGCCTCCCGCACCCGCACGGAGATCCCCGGCGCCGCCTCCCGCAGCGCGAGCACCGCCGGTACGACGAGCGCGGGCACCGCCGTGGAGAACGCCCCGACCCGCACCTCCCCCGCCTCGCCCTGCGCATACGCCGCCAACTCCGCGTCCGCCCGCTCCAGTTGGGCGAAGACCGCCTCGGCGTGCCGCAGCACGAGGTGGGCCGCGTCGGTCAGCCTGACCCGGCGCCCATGGGCCTCGAGGAGCGGTACGCCCAGCTGCTTGGCGAGGTTGGACAGCTGCTGCGACACCGCCGACGGCGTCATCCGCAGCACCTGCGCCGTCGCCGTGACGGTCCCCCGCTCACTCAACGTACGCAGGATCGTCAGCTTCTTGATGTCCCACTCGCTCATGGAGCCAACGTACCGACCGGCCCGCACCCCTACTTCCCGCGGCCCGCGCCGCCCAGCACGACCCCGCCGAGGATCAGGCCCATGCACAGCACCTGAAGCCACCCCATCGCCTCGCCGAGCAGCGCGAAGGAGAGGAGGGCCACGCAGACCGGCTGGAGGTAGTAGACGATCCCGGCGCGGGCGGCGCCGATGACCGAGATGGCCTTGTTCCAGGCGAAGAAGGCGACCGCCGACGACACCACGCCCACGTACAGGAGCGGGGAGATTGTGCCGGGGGTCGGCTCGAAGCCGCCCTGCACCGCGTAGCTGACCGCGAAGACCGGCAGCAGCATCAGCGCGCCGAGCACGAACGTCGAGAAGAGGAACGGCAGTCCGCCGATCTCGGCCGGCTTGCGCTTGAGGAGCGCGCTGTAGGAGCCGAAGGAGAGCGCGGCCGCGATCACCCACAGGTCGCCCACCGCGAAGTCCATGGCGAGGGAGCCCTTGCTGACGAGGAGCAGTACCCCGGCGCAGGCGACGAGCATGCCGGTCACGCGGCGCGCGCCGAGCCGGGTGCCGCCGGCGCGTTCGTAGAGGGCCATGAGGACGGGCGAGGCGGCCATGATCATGCCCATGTTGCCGGCGGTGGTCGTCAGGCCGGCCTGGTTGACCAGGGTGTTGTAGACGGCGACGCCCAACAGGGCGGCGAGGAGGAGGAAGCGCAGGTGTACACGGAGGAGCCTCCGCTGCCGCCAGGTCTCACGGGCCGCGAACGGGGCCACCGCCGCGATCGCGATGACCCACCGCCAGAAGGCGTGCTGGACGGGCGGCACGGTGTCGTGCAGGGCGCGGGAGGTGACGAAGCTGCCCGACCAGACGACCGTGGCGAGGGCCGCGAGGGCGAGCCCGGCGCCGAGGGGGCGGGCTGCCGGGTGCGCGGCCGGTGCGGTACGGGCGGGGGTCCGGTCGAGGAGTGCCACGGGGTATCCCTTTTCTCTCTCCCCGGCTCCGCGGGGGATCGCTGTCGTGTGCGGGACAACCGTCGCACCCCCTCACCCATCACGTCCATCGAATCTTTTCGGCTTTAACTTAAAGCTGAGCTGAACGTTCCAGCGCCGCTCGCACCTCCTCCGCGTCCGCCTCCTCCCCGGCCCACGCCACATACCCGTCCGGCCTGACCAGGAGCGACGTACGCCGCTCGCTCGCCCAGTGCGCGAGCACCGCCCGCCCCGCCGCCCGCCGCACGCCACGCGGCACGACGAGGACGAACTCGCCCGCCCGCAGCACCTCGTAGAGGCGGCCCTCCACCAGCGCGAGGTCGGGCACCCGTCGCCCGACGAGCCGGTGGGCGCCCCGCGGGGCCCGGTAGGCGAAGCCGATGCCGGTGAGCTGGCCGACCGCCTCGGCGCGCACGGCGGGGACCCCCCTGACGACCGCGGCGAACGCGGCCCGCGCCCCGCGCGTCCACGGCCGCTTGGCCATCGCGAGCCTGACGAGCCCGCCGCTGCTGCGCAGGACCGCCTTGCCGACCGGGTGCCGCTCGGCGTGATAGGTGTCCAACAGGCCCTTCGGGGCGCGGCCGTTGACGGCGGCGACCAGCTTCCAGCTCAGGTTCGCGGCGTCCTGGAGACCCGTGTTCATGCCCTGGCCGCCCGCCGGGGAGTGCACGTGCGCGGCGTCCCCGGCGAGGAAGACACGGCCCACGCGGTACGCGGGCACCTGCCGTTCGTCGCTGTGGAAGCGGGACATCCAGCGGGCGTCGTGCATCCCGAAGTCGCGGCCGAGCGCCTGCCGGACGATGTCCTTGACCTCGTCGAGGGCGAGCGGCTCGCTGTCGGGGACGTCGCGCGTGCGGTTCCAGCCGATGACGCGGTAGTAGCCGTCGGCGAAGGGCGCGATGAAGGCGAAGGCGTCACCGGCGGCGTTGACGGTGAGCAGGTTCGGCGGCTTCTCGGCGAGCCTGACGTCGGCGAGGACGAGCGAGCGGATGACGGACCTGCCAGGGAAGGGCAGCCCTACCGCCTCGCGCACCCCGCTGCGCAGGCCGTCCGCGCCGACGACGTACGCGGCGCGCAGGGTGCCCGGTTCGCCGCCGGGGCCCCGCACTTCGAGTGTCACGCCCTCCGCGTCCTGGGTGAGCCCCGCGACCTCGGTCTCGTACGCGAAACGCACCCCGGCCTCGGTCGCGCGCCGCTTGAGGGACCGCTCGACCTCGTACTGGGGCAGGACGAGCACGTGACGGAAGCGGGAGGGAAGGTGCGCGAGGTCCAGCGAGAGGCGGTCGAAGAGGCGGAGCCGGTTCAGCGGCTCCCCCTTGGCCTCCAGCTCGTCCGCGAGACCCCGGGCGTCGAGCTGCTCCAGGGTGCGGGCGTGTACGACCAGCGCGCGGGAGAGGTTGCTGATGCCGTGCGGCCGCTTCTCGACGAGGGTGACGGGGACGCCCGCGGCGGCCTTCGCGGTGGAGTCGGTGAACGGGTCGGGGCCCTGTGCGGCGACGGGCTGCATGAACAGTTCGCGGCCGCCGTCAGCGGCTTTCTTGTCGCCGTCGCCCGAGCAGCCCGCGACCGCG
>NZ_WMBF01000620.1:0-3270 GCF_019400875.1 Streptomyces anatolicus
CACCCACCCCGCCCACGCGGACGCGATCATGTCGCGGACGTCCCGCTTGGCCGACCAGCCCAGTTCCCCGGCGATGCGGTCCGCGGCGGCCACCACGCGGGCCGGGTCGCCGGGGCGGCGGGCCGTGACCTCGGCGGGCGTGTCGTGGCCCGTGACCTCGTTGATGAGGTCGGTCATCTCGCGGACCGAAACGCCCTCGCCCCGGCCGATGTTGAGGGTCAGATCCGTGCCGGGCGCGGCCGACGCGAGCTTGCGGGCGGTCGCCACATGGGCCTCGGCCAGGTCGACGACGTGGATGTAGTCCCGTACGCACGTGCCGTCCGGGGTGGCGTAGTCCGCGCCGAAGACGCGGGGGGCCTCGCCGTCCGTGAGCTTCTCGAAGACCATCGGGACGAGGTTGAAGACGCCGGTGTCGGCCAGCTCCGGCGTGGCCGCGCCCGCCACGTTGAAGTAGCGCAGGGACGCCGTCGCCAGACCGTGCGCGCGCCCCACGGCCCGCACCAGCCACTCGCCCGCCAGCTTCGTCTCGCCGTAGGGGCTCATCGGCAGGCACGGCGTCTCCTCGGTGACGAGGTCGACGTCCGGCATGCCGTACACCGCGGCGGACGAGGAGAAGACGAAGGAGGGCACGCCGGCCGCCACCACCGCGTCGAGGAGCACCCGCAGGCCTTCCACGTTCTCCCGGTAGTAGTGCAGGGGGCGCTCCACCGACTCGCCGACCTGCTTCTTCGCCGCGAGATGGACGACGCCGGTGATCGCGTGGTCCTTCAGGGTGCGGGCCAGCAGCTCCGCGTCCAGGGTCGAACCGGTGACGAGGGGGACCCCCGCCGGGACGCGCTCGGCGATGCCGCTCGACAGGTCGTCGTAGACCACGGCCCGCTCGCCCGCCTCCGTCATGGCGCGGACGACATGCGCTCCGATGTATCCGGCGCCGCCGGTGATCAGCCAGGTCATGGTCGTCGAGTCCCGTCTTGTCGCGCGTACGAGGAGTGGGCCTGCAAGTCTCGCAGAGGGCGTGTACGGGGCGCGTCAGAGCCCCGAAGCACGCCGCGCGGCGTCGAGGGCGGACCGGACGAACCGGGCCGCGCGCCGCTTCACTACCCCGGCCACGCCCCGCACCCCGGGCGCGAGCCGCACCGAGAGGTTCCCCGCCTGGGTGGCGTACGGCTGGACGAGCAGGATGCCGCGCCGCCCGCCCGGCACCACCGTGCGCCGCAGCAGCCCGGGCCCGGCGACGGCCCGCGCGGTCGTGTCGCGTGAGGTCCCGTCGTCGAAGTGGAGCCGCAGCCGTACGTCCCACACCGCCCCGTCCAGCGCGCCGAGGTCGAGCAGGACCGTGGCCGTCCAGGTCTCGCCGGGCCGCTCCGGGGCGAACGCCGCCGTCCTGCGCAGACCGGGCAGGCCGCTCAGCCGGTGGACCAGCTCGACGTCGACGGTGGCGGGCCCCGCCTGTGCCACCCGCCCGTACAGCTCGCTCAGCCGCAGCACGAGCGGCGTGCCGCCCGCGCGCGGGCGCAGCTCGCCGTCGACCGCGAGGGGCAGCAGCCGCATGGGGCGTACGAGCAGATGCTCCAGGGTCACCTGGGGCAGGTCGGCCGCCCAGACCGGGGTGGCGTCGGATGCCCTCGGATACGGCGGGACGAGCCGGGCCGGGCGCGCCGCCACCTGCCGCAGCCGCGCCAGGTCGCGCGGCTCCTCGGAGGCGAGGACGACACGCGCGATGACGCGGCCGGGGGCGGGCGCCGCGTCGAGGTCGGCGTCGTCGAACGTCGTCAGGTACGCGCGCGTGAGCGACCACCACTCGCGCTGGTACTCCTTGCCGCGCGAGGGGAGTTCGCGGGCGTACATGCGCAGCCCGTGGTCGAGGAACTTGGCGCGGGCCGCCCGCGCGAGCCGTTTGCCCCCGGTGCCGCGCGCGTCCCGCAGGATCTCCACGGACTGGCGGTGCGCCTCCATGCGGGCCTGCCAGTTGGTGATCCCGGCACGGTCCAGGGAGATCGACAGCTTGGCGGCGGCGCGGCGCACATGCCACACGTACACCGTGTCGGGGACGAGCGCGATGCGCGGGCCCGCGGCGAGCACGCGCGCGGTGAAGACGAAGTCCTCGTAGATGAAGCGGCCTTCGGGGAAGCGGATGCCGTGCGCGCGCAGAAAGTCCGTGCGGTAGAGCTTGTTGACGCAGAGCGTGTCGTGGACGAGGCGGGTGCGCAGCTCGGGCCGGGCGACGAGCCGGGCCTTCGCGTACAGCTCGGGCTGCCAGGGCACCTCGCGCCCGGCGGGCAGTTCGCGGCGCACGCACAGGCCGGACGCGACCTCGCTGCCGTGCCGTTCGGCCGCGGCGAGCAGCGCGACGGCGGCGCCGGGCGGCAGCACGTCGTCACTGTCGAGGAACATCACGTACGGCGCGGACGCGGCGTCGATGCCGTCGTTGCGCGGGGTGCCGCAGCCGCCGCTGTTGGTCGCGCGGCGGAGCACCTTCACGCGGGGGTCCCGCTCGGCTAGGGCGGCAAGGATCTCCGCGCTGCCGTCCGTCGAGCAGTCGTCGACGGCGATCACCTCGCGGACGACGGGACCTTGGGCCAGCGCGGAGCGCACCGCGTCCGCGACGTGGGCCGCGTCGTCGTAGCCGATCACGACGACGGAGACCTGGGAGGCGGACGCGTTAGAGGTAGGCGGGTTCTGGGCAGTCGGCTGAGACAGGGTGCGGTCCACGGGGGAAATGTTAGTGGTTACTGGCAATTATCCGATTAGTGGGGCATTCGTGGTTGGATTCATGAGTGGATTCACGGGTGCGGCCGTGGCCCCTTGTGGGGCTTCTGGCCCGCCGGCCCGCCGACCCGCGCCAGCACCTCGCCCGTCCGCCGGCTCCAGTCGACGACCACCGCCTCCGGCGGCACCTTCTGGTCGCGGCTGAGCAGCAGCCACCGCACGTCGTAGCGGCGCACGATCGCCGTGCGCCGCGCGCGCGTGGAGTCGGGGGAGAGATAGGCGCGTACGGCCGCCAAGCGGCGGTTGCGCACGTCCTCGTCGAGCGAGGCGTCCGGCCAGGCGGGGGCGACGAGGTTGGCGCCGTGGCCGGGCACGGACCGCGTGGGCCAGTAGCCGTTGGTCAGGACGACATCGCCCCGGCGCATGTGCTCGACCGCCCAGCCGTAGCCGGGCCAGCGCGGCGGCTGGTCGAAGCCGACCGGGTCGAGCGCGCGCGGCACGACGGCGCCCGCCTGGATCTGGAAGAACCCCACGCAGGCCCCGAGCGCCGCCGCCCCCGCC
>NZ_WMBF01000621.1:0-3265 GCF_019400875.1 Streptomyces anatolicus
GGATAGACATGCGTGGCATCGTACTTCTATGCGAATTCTGATGAGGTGAGTGGGGAACGCGCGTTCCAGTGTGCAGGGGTGGAGGGCGTCGCGGGAGGGTGATCTCGGTCGCTGAAGATCCGGCCGTACGGGCGAAGTTCCCGCGCGTTCGAGTTGATCGGCGGGTCCACAGCGGTATGCGGGAGGCGATCGGAGAACCCTTCTGGTCGTCGGGACAAACCTCATGAAGGAGAAATCCATGCGCATTCGTACCGTGTTCGCCGCCCTCGCCCTGGCCGCCGCGGCCACCCTGGCCGGAGCCACCGCGGCGTCCGCGAACAACGGCTGGGAGCAGGAGGTCGAGGCGCCGTTCACCACCATCGTCGGCTTCGGCGACCTGGTCATGGACTAACACCGGCACCACGCGGTGACGTCGGCGCCCCGGCGGTGACGGCCTTCGGCCCTCACCCTCGGGGCGCCTGTCATGCCGCCGGCGTATGGGAGCCTGGTCCCTGGCCCGAGGAGGAAGTGGCCAAGGACGAGTAAGGCGAGTGTTGTGCTGACAGTGACCTCTGTGAATGTGAACGGGCTGCGTGCCGCCGCCAAGAAGGGTTTCGTGGAGTGGCTCGGCGGGACCACGGCCGACGTGCTGTGCCTGCAGGAGGTGCGCGCCGAGCCGCAGCAGCTGCCGGACGAGGTCCGCGGCCCCGAGGGCTGGCACGTCGTGCACGCGCCCGCCGCGGCCAAGGGGCGCGCCGGTGTCTCCCTCTATACGCGCCGCGAGCCGGACCGGGTGCGGGTCGGCTTCGGGTCGACGGAGTTCGACGGCAGCGGGCGGTATGTGGAGGCCGATCTGCCGGGCGTCACCGTCGCCAGCCTGTATCTGCCCTCCGGGGAGGTCGGCACCGAGCGGCAGGACGAGAAGCTGCGGTTCATGGGGGAGTTCCTCGCCTACCTCAAGGAACTGAAGGAGCGGGCCGCCGCCGAGGGGCGCCACGTCGTCGTCTGCGGCGACTGGAACATCGCCCACCAGGAGGCCGACCTCAAGAACTGGAAGGGCAACAAGAAGAACTCCGGGTTCCTGCCGGAGGAGCGCGCCTGGATGAGCGCGGTCTTCGAGGAGTACGAGGACGTCGTGCGGGCGCAGCACCCCGGCGTGGAGGGGCCCTACTCGTGGTGGTCCTACCGCGGGCGCGCCTTCGACAATGACACGGGCTGGCGCATCGACTACCACGTCGCGACGCCGGATCTCGCCGCGCGCGCGGTCAAGGCGTACGTGGAGCGGGCCGCGAGCCACGCGGAGCGGTGGAGCGACCACGCGCCCGTCACTGTGGTCTACGACCTGTAGGGCCTCACGGTCGCCTACGACCTGTAGGGCGTCGCGCGGTGGTGCGCGGCCTGGTGGCCTCCGCCAGAGGGGTGGTCCCCGGCGGGACACGGGCACAAAGTCCGGCGGAAGGCTGTCCCCCGCCCCCGGGGCGTGGCAGATTGCGGTCGCGTACATGACCAACTGCCGTGGATCCGGGGGTACTCCGTGTCGGCCATGCCTTCCAGACGTGCCGTGGTGCTGGGCGCCACGGGTGCCGGGATCGCGGCGGTGCTGCCCGCCGCCGAGGCGTACGGGGCGAGCGGGGGCGGCCGTCCCGCCCGGACGCCGCCCGTGCTGCTGACCGAGCAGGCGAGCAGGCGCCTCCTCGTCCTCGACCCCCGGCGGCGGGTCTGGGACCCGGCCGCCGACCCGTCCGTGGTGCGGTGGCAGTTCTCGCCGCTCGGTGACCCGCGTTACGCGGACCTCCGCCCGGACGAGAGCTGGGTGTACCCGTGCGAGGCGAAGGTGCGGCTGCACCGGGGGCGTACGTACGTCCTAACGACGGCGTCGTTCGGGTTCGTGGCCGTCGTCGAGCACCCGACGGGCAGGCGGTACTGGGGCGCGGCCCTCGGGGGCGGGGACGATCTGTTCAATCCGCACAGCGCGGAGATCCTGCCCGACGGCAACGTGGCCGTGGCGTGCAGTACGGGTGCGCTCGTGCGGCTGTACGCGGCGTCGCAGGGCCCGCGCGCCGAGCGGTACGCGGAGGCGACCCTCAAGGGCGCGCACGGGCTGCACTGGGACAGGGCGCGCCGGGTGCTGTGGGCGATCGGCGACGACGAGCTGGTGACGTACCGGGTGGGCGGCACGGCCGCGCGGCCCACGCTGACGCGGGTGTCCGCGGTGGGGCTGCCGGTGGGGACCCCGGGCCGGACGCCCGGCGGGCACGATCTCTTCCCCGTGGCGGGGCGGCCGGGGCGGCTGTGGGTGACGACCAACGCGGCCGTCTTCCAGTACGAGACGCGCGGCGGGGCCTTCCTTCAGGACTACGCCGGGGCCGAGGCGATCTCCCGGAAGTCCGTGAAGGCCGTCGGCGACGATCCGCGTACCGGGCAGGTCGTGTCCACGGCGCCGGAGAAGGGCCTTGAGGAGACGTGGTGGACGACGAGGGTGAGCGTCCATCGGCCCGAGAGCAGCTACAAGCTAGTCAATGGGGGGATTTACAAGGCGCGTTGGTGGCTGCCGCGCTGACGTGGCGCGTTCGCTGACGTGGCGCGTTATCCGGGCTGGTTGAGGCGGCGGTCCAGTGCCATGGAGAGTTCCGCCTCCACCACGCTCTTGGCCACCGGGCGGAGCTGTTCGATGTCCACCCCGGTGGTGCCGGAGGCGTGCGTGCGCATGACCGTGACGAACAGCTCGGCGAGCGCGTCGGCGTGTTCGCGCACCTGCCGGCCCGCCTCCAGGACCGCGGCGAGCGGGACTCCCTTGCTCACCAAGGTGGATGACGCGTCAAGGAGGCGGCGGCTGATGTGGACGAGCTCGTCGCCGTCGGTGCCCAGGTAGCCGAGGTCCAGGGCGGCGACGAGGTTCTCCGGGGTGACCTCGCCCGCGAAGTGGTCGGCCAGTTCCTCGGGGGTGAGGCGGACCGGCTGCTCCTCGGTGGGCCGGCCGAGGCCGAGGAGTTCGCCGACATCGCGGCCCTTCTCGAAGGCGTCGGCGAGTTCGGCGATGCCGTTCAGGGTGTGGCCGCGCTCCAGGAGGGCGGCGATGGTGCGCAGGCGTGCCAGGTGGTGGTCGTCGTACCAGGCGATGCGGCCCTCTCGGCGGGGCGGGGGGATCAGTCCGCGCTCACGGTAGAAGCGGACGGTGCGTACGGTGATGCCGGCTGCCTCCGCGAGGTCCGCCATGCGGTATTCGCGTACGGCTCCGGGGGTGTTGTCGCGTTCGTCTGCCACGGGTTCAGCGTATGCCTTGGCC
>NZ_WMBF01000622.1:0-3263 GCF_019400875.1 Streptomyces anatolicus
CCTAAGGCCCCCGGCCCCCCGGAGATCCGCAACTCGACCGATGTGAAGGACCCCCCTGGGAGACGAGAGTGGAGTCATCGCAGAGAGCGATGGCACCACCCGCAACTACCCAAGGGGTAAAAGATGTTCGAGTACGAGATGCACCAGATGCGCGCCGCCGACCTCATCCGGGAGGCCGACCGCCGCCGCCTGATCCGCGAGGCCCGCGGCAACCGCGCCGCCGCCCGCCGCTCCGGCCGCGACAAAGCGGAAGGGCGGGTGAGCGCGCCCCTGTGGAAGTCCCGCTTCACCCGGGCCGCCTGACGTGAACGGGCCCGCACCGGCGTCCGCACCGCACCCGCGCGGGCGGACGCCGAGGGCCCCGCAGCGGCCGAAAAGGCCCCTGGCCTGGACCACCGCACCGAAATTGACCGCCCCGACCTCCCCACACTGTGCGATGCTCGCGGGCGTGCAGACCAGGTCCGTCAGTCCCGTGTTCGTCGGCCGCGCCGACGAACTGGCCATACTGAACGAAGCGCTCGACCGTGCCACGGGAACCCCGCTCGCAGGAGCCGGGGGCCCGGGCACGGGCGAGCCGCAGGCGTTGTTGCTCGGCGGTGAGGCAGGCGTAGGCAAGACCCGCCTCATCGAGGAGTTCACCGAAGCCGCCGAGAAGCGGGGTGCCGTCGTCGCGCTCGGCGGCTGCGTGGAGATCGGCGCCGACGGCCTGCCGTTCGCCCCCTTCTCCACCGCCCTGCGCGCCCTGCGCCGCCAACTGCCCGACGAACTGGCCGCCGCCGCGGCCGGGCAGGAGGAGGAACTCGCCCGGCTCCTGCCCGAACTGGCCGGCGCCGCCCCGCGCCCCTCCGGCCACGGCGGCAGATCCGACGAGCAGGACATGGCACGGCTCTTCGAGCTGACCGCCCGCCTCCTGGAACGCCTCTCCCGCGAACGCACGGTCGTCGTCGCCCTGGAGGACCTGCACTGGGCCGACGCCTCCACCCGCCACCTCCTCGCCTACCTCTTCCGCACCCTGCGCGGCGGCCGCCTCGTCCTCCTCGCCACCTACCGCGCCGACGACATCCACCGCCGCCACCCGCTGCGCCCCCTGCTCGCCGAGCTGGACCGGCTGCGCACGGTGCGGCGCCTGGAACTCGGCCGCTTCAGCAGGGACGAAGTCGCCCGCCAGATGGCCGGGATATTCGCCGCCGAGCCCGAACAGTCCCTGGTGGACGAGATATTCGACCGCTCCGACGGCAACGCCTTCTTCGTCGAGGAGCTGGCCGTCGCCACCCACGGCGGCAGCTGCGCGGGCCTCACCGACTCGCTGCGCGACCTGCTCCTCGTACGCGTAGAGGAACTGCCCGAGGACACCCAGCGCGTGGCACGGATCGTCGCGGAGGGCGGCTCCACCGTCGAGTACGAACTCCTCGCCGAGGTCGCCGGACTCGGCGAGGACGACCTGATCGAGGCGTTGCGGGCCGCCGTCGGCGCCAACATCCTGCTCGCCTCGCCCGAGGGCGACGGCTACCGCTTCCGGCACTCCCTGGTCCGCGAGGCCATCAGCGACGACCTGCTGCCCGGCGAACGCTCCCGCATCAACCGCCGCTTCGCCGAGGCCCTGGAGGCCGACCCCGGGCTCGTCGCCGCCGACCAGCGCGCCGCCCGCCTCGCCACCTACTGGTACTACGCGCACGACGCGGCCAAGGCCCTGCCCGCCGTCCTCAGAGCCTCCGTCGAGGCCCGCCACCGCCACGCCTACGCCGAGCAGCTGCGCCTCCTGGAGCGGGCGATGGAGCTGTGGGACGACGCCCCCGACGGCGCCCGCGCCGAACTCCGCCCCGCCGACTACGTCGAGGGCTACCCCGACTGCAGCGACTGCGACCCCGCCACCACCCCGCTGGACTATCTGGACCTGATGGCCGAGGCCACCGTCGCCGGACGGCTCTGCGGCGAACGCGACCGCGCCCTGAAGAGCACCAAGCGCGCCCTCCGCCTCCTGGAGGGCGAGGACGCCCCCCTGCGCTCCGCCTGGTTCTGGGTCCAGCGCTCCCGCCTCGTCTCCACCCTCGGCCGCGGCGACGGCTGGGCCGAGATCGCCAAGGCCCAGGAGCTGATGCGCGGCCTGCCGCCCTCCGAGGTGCACGCGGACGTACTCGTCCACCGCGCCTCCTGGGGAATGCTGCACGACCCGGGCCCCGACACCATGGCCGCCGCCGAACGCGCGGTCGAGTACGCCCGCATGGTCAAGGCCGACACCATCGAGCTGAACGCCCGCCTCACCCGCGGCAACCTCCTCATAGAAGCGGGCGACCCGGAGACCGGCCTCGCCGAGATGTACGAGGTCAGGGACCGCGTCGTCGAACAGGGCCTGGTCGCCGACCTCAGCCGCGCCCACATCAACCTCCCCTCCGCCCTCGAAGGCGTCGGCCGCTCCGCCGAGTCCGTGAAGGTCGCGATGGAGGGCATCGAGTTCTGCCGCAAGTACGGCCTGATGGACACCGAGGGCTGGGTGTGGGCCAACGCCTGCGAATCCCTCCTCTCCCTCGGCCGCTGGGAGGAGGCCGCCGAGGCCGCCGCCCAGACCCAGCGCTGCGTGCAGAGTTCAAAGCCACGGGGCTCCGCCGAGCAGTGCATGGCACGCATGGCGCTCTGCCGCGGCGACCACGACGCCGCGACCCGCCACCTCCAGGCCGCCCACCACCACTACGGCACCCACGACCCGCAGCCGCAGTACACCCTGCCGCTGGCCCGGATCACCGTCGGTATCGCCGCCGCCGAGGGCCGCGTCCTGGACGGCCGCGCCGAGATCGAACGCCACCTCGCCCGCGGGCTTCCCTTCGGCACCTACCGGCACGGCTGGCCGCTGCTGCTCGCCGCCGCCGCGCTGGAGGCCGACGCCCGCGGCCTGCCCGCCGCCGAGGAGGGCCGCCCCGCCGCCCTCGCACGCATCCGCGCGGTGACCAAGTCCCTCGCCACACCGATCCCGCTCTGGCGTGCCTACGACGCGTGGACCCGCGCCGAACTGCTGCGCGCCGAGGGCCGCGACGGCCCCGCCGACTGGACCGCCGTGGTCACCGCCGTCGAACCCCTGGACCGGCCCTACGAACTCGCCCTCGTCCGCCTGCGCCTCGCCGAGGCGCTTCTCTCCCCGGACGGCACCGACCGCGACCGCGCCGCCCACCTGCTGCGCCAGTCGGCGGAAGAGGCGGAGCGGCTGGGTGCGCGGCCCCTCACCGAGTCGATCACCGGGCTGGCCCAGCGGGCCCGCCTCACCCTGCACC
>NZ_WMBF01000623.1:0-3258 GCF_019400875.1 Streptomyces anatolicus
GGTTTCGTCCGCCGGGGAACGCAGCGCGGCCCGCCTCCCGGGGTGGGGGCGGGCCGCGTGGTGTGGAAGGGGGTTAGAAGGCCGACTCGTCCAGGGTCATCAGGTCCAGGTCCACGCCCTCGGCGAGCTTCCGCTCGGTCGCGACCCCGGGCAGCACCGTCGCCGCGAAGAACTTGGCCGCCGCGATCTTGCCCTCGTAGAACGCCTTGTCCTTGGCCGAGGCCGTCTCCAGCTTCTCGGCGGCCACCGCGGCACCGCGGAGCAGCAGGTAGCCGACGACGACGTCGCCCGAGACCATCAGCAGCCGCGTCGTGTTGAGGCCCACCTTGTAGATGGACTTCACGTCCTGCTCGGTCGCCGCGAGGTCCGTCAGCATGACGCCGACGATGGCCTCCAGCTCGACCGCGGCCTTGGCCAGCTCCTCGCGGGCGCCGGCCAGCGTCTCGCCGCCCGTGCCGAGCGCCAGGAACTTCTTGATCTCCTCGGCGAGGCCGTTCAGCGCCGCGCCCTGGTTCCGGACGATCTTCCGGAAGAAGTAGTCCTGGCCCTGGATCGCGGTCGTGCCCTCGTAGAGGGTGTCGATCTTCGCGTCACGGATGTACTGCTCGATCGGGTACTCCTGGAGGTACCCCGAGCCGCCGAACGTCTGGAGCGACTGCGCCAGCTGCTCGTACGACTTCTCCGAGCCGTAGCCCTTGACGATCGGCAGGAGGAGGTCGTTCAGGGCGTTCAGCGCCGACGCGTCCTCGCCCGCCGCCTCCTTGACCTGGATCTCGTCCTGGACGGCCGCGGTGTGCAGCACGAGCGCGCGCATGCCCTCCGCGTACGCCTTCTGCGTCATCAGGGAGCGCCGCACGTCCGGGTGGTGGGTGATCGTCACCTTCGGCGCGGTCTTGTCCATGAACTGGGCCAGGTCGGGGCCCTGGACGCGCTCCTTGGCGTACTCAAGGGCGTTGAGGTAGCCCGTGGAGAGCGTCGCGATGGCCTTCGTGCCGACCATCATCCGCGCGAACTCGATGATGCGGAACATCTGGCGGATGCCGTCGTGCTTGTCGCCGATCAGCCAGCCCTTGGCGGGGTGCTGGTCGCCGAAGGTCATCTCGCAGGTGTTGGAGGCCTTCAGGCCCATCTTGTGCTCGACGTTCGTGGCGTAGACGCCGTTGCGCTCGCCCAGCTCGCCGGTCTCCCAGTCGAACTCGTACTTCGGTACGAGGAAGAGGGAGAGGCCCTTGGTGCCGGGGCCGTGGCCCTCGGGGCGGGCGAGAACGTAGTGGAGGATGTTCTCCGACATGTCGTGCTCACCAGAGGTGATGAAGCGCTTCACGCCCTCGATGTGCCAGGAGCCGTCCGGCTGCTGCACGGCCTTGGTGCGGCCCGCGCCCACGTCCGAACCGGCGTCCGGCTCGGTCAGGACCATCGTGGAGCCCCACTGCTTCTCGACGGCGATCGAGGCGACCTTCTTCTGCGCCTCGTTGCCCTCCTCGAAGAGGATGCCGGCGAACGCGGGGCCCGACGAGTACATCCACACGGCCGGGTTCGCGCCGAGCAGCAGCTCCGCGTAGCCCCAGATCAGGGAGCGCGGCGCGGTGGTGCCGCCGATCTCCTCGGGCAGGCCGAGGCGCCAGTACTCGGAGTCCATGAAGGCCTGGTAGCTCTTCTTGAAGGACGCCGGGACGGGCGCGGTGTTGGTCTCCGGGTCGAAGACCGGGGGGTTGCGGTCGGCGTCCGCGAAGGACTCCGCCAGCTCGTTCTCGGCGAGGCGGCGCAGCTCCTCCAGGATGCTCTTGGCGGTGTCGACGTCCATCTCCGCGAACGGGCCGGTGCCGTACAGCTTGTCGCGGCCGAGCACCTCGAAGAGGTTGAACTCGATGTCGCGGAGATTCGACTTGTAGTGGCCCATGGCGAAGGCTCCGTAAGCAGGAAAGGGATGGAATACCAGCAAGTAGCTTCGATGATGCTACCCGTCGGTAATAAGGCGCAACCCCTAACCGCCCATCTGTGACTCAGTAGGCTTCCACTCATGTATGGCTATGACCAGAACCCGGGCGCCCAGCAGCAGTACGCTCCGCCGGGCGCGCAGCCGCCGCCGCAGCAGATGCAGGGCATGCCCGGCGGTGGGTACGGCCAGCAGCCTCCCCTCTACCCGGAGCCCTCGCCGCCCTCGCTCGCGGACGCGGTGCGGGCCTTCACGACCGGTTCGATGTCCGCCGAGGACTTCCAGCAGGCCTTCGCGACCTCGAAGGTCTACTGCCCGCGCGGCGACAACCCCGGCTTCCTCGCGCTGCACAACACCCAGCAGCCGGTCATCCCGATGTTCACCTCCCTCAAGGAGCTGCGGCGGTACGCGGGCAAGGACTCCAAGTACTTCGTGATCACGGGTGCGGAGGTCATCGATCTCCTGCCGACGGGGTACGGCTTCGTCCTGGACATGGAGGGCGAGCACCGCATGGTCTTCGACGCGAAGGCCGTGGAGCAGATGGTCGACTTCGCGATGCGGCGCATGTACGGGTGAGGGGGCGGGGCCCTCGGGGTCTCGTCCGGCCGACCCGGATGGGGTAGCGCGGGGGTCGGTTTATCAGATGAACGGGTGACAGGGCGGGCAGGTCGCCTCCGGGTCGTGGACGGACGCGGGGCGGGCGCGGATGCTCTCGGCTATGCCCTCGTCCAGGATCTTGCGCCGTGCGGCCGGCGTGCCGAGCAGTCGTCTCGTCGTCGCCGGCGCCGTTCTCGTGACCGCCGCCGCCATGTGCGGGGCGATGCTTGGCGCGGCGCCGGCCACGGGGGCGACGGAAGCGGTGGCGCGCCCCGGCCCCGCAGGGCCTGCGGGGCCCGTGGGTAACGCTCCTCCCGCCCCTTCCGCGGGCACCGCCTCACCCGGGCCCCCCGCGTCTGCGCCTCGCGGGCCTGCTGGGGCTCTGGGGTCCTCTGCGGGCACCGGTCGGCCGGGCCCTCCTGCGGCGCCTGCGCCTGCCGCGCCCCGTGGGGCCGCCGGGCAGCCCGGGTCCCGTGCGGCTGCCGGGGTTCCTGCGGCGCCTGCGAACCCTGGGCCTGCCGCGCCCTCCGGGTCCCGTGCGGTTGTCGGGCGCCCTGCGGCGCCAGCACCCCGCGCGCATGCCGCGCCTCCTGGGCGCCCCGGGCTTCCTGCGGCAGCCGCGCCTTCCGTACCTCCTGCGGCACCCGGCGCGCCCGGCCCTGGTGGAGCACCACCTGGGCCTCCTGAAGCACCCAGGCCCCCTGGACACCCCGGCCCTCCGGCCC
>NZ_WMBF01000624.1:0-3251 GCF_019400875.1 Streptomyces anatolicus
GGCTGGCGTGGGGCCTCGCCCACTTCGACGTCACGGCCGAGGACCGGGTGCTCCCGCCGAGGGGTGCGGCTGCTCGATCTCGCCTGCATGGACATGGACATGGACGCGTGGCGGACGGAGGAGGCCGAGGAGCGGCTGCAAGGCATCCGGGACACCTACCGCCCCGGCCTGCCGCAGACCTGCCGCGTGCCGGGCAGCCTCTGGTTCTTCGCCGTGATGCTGGGCGGCGACGCCGAGCTGCTGCGCACCACCCTCGACGCGACCGTCGACACCTGCCGCCGCCTCGGCCACGCCTGGGAACTGGCCACCGCACTGCAACTGCGCGCCAACATCCTCACCAACCACACCGACTGGGCGGGCGAGGCACGCGAGGACGCCGACGAGGCGCTGCGGGGCTTCGAGTGGATCGGGGACGCCTGGGGCATGGCCGAGGCGCTTGCCGCGCGCGGGGAGTCACGCGAGCGGTGCGGGGAGTTCGCCCTCGCCGCCGAGGACTTCGAGGCGGCCATCACCCACGCCGAACAGCTCGGCGCCCAGAGCCAGGCGGCCGTGCTCAAGGCCCGCCTCGGGTCGGTCCTCACGGAATCGCCGGACACCCTGGAGCGGGGCGAGGCGATCCTCCGCGGCGTCCTGGCGAACAGCGGGCGCGCCCATACCGGCGAGGCCGTGCCCGCCGCCCGGCTCTTCCTCGTCGGCGTGCTCGGCCGCACCGGGCGTCTCGGCGAGGCGCGCGAGCACATCTCGCGGCTGCGCGAGGAGTTCAGCGTGGTGGGCTACCCGGTCTTCGACAGCTTCGTGCTCGGCCTCCAGGCCTGGCTCGACACCCTGGGCGGCCGGTACGCGCGGGGCGTCGCCGTGGCCCGCGCCGCCCTGGAGGAGGCCCGCGCCCCCTTGTCGCTGATGGTCGCGCCGCAGGCCGTCACCGTGCAGCTGCGGATCGCGGCCCGCGCGCTGGCCGAACTCGACGGCGGCAGCCGCGCGGCGGACGCCGCCCGGCTGCTCGCGGTGGCCGAACGGGAGCATCCCGCGGGTCACTTCCCGAACGCGATCGAGCGGGAGATCTACGAGAACGCCGCCCGGCTCGCCCGCGCCGCGCTCGGCACCGACGCGTACGAGGCCGCGTACGCCGAGGGCGGCGGCCTCACTCTCGACGAGGCCGCCGCCCTGTGCGCCGCGTGAACCGCGCACCCTATGCGCGGTGATCGGCTCTTGTGCGCGGTGATCAGCTCTTGGTGCGGAACTTGTGGATCGCGATCGGCGCCATCACGAGCGTGATCAGCGCCGACCAGCCGACCGTCACCCACACGTCGTGCGCGACGGGCCCGCCGACCATCAGGCCGCGCGCGGAGTCCGCGAGCGAGGAGAGCGGGTTGTAGTCGGTGAAGCCCCGCAGCCAGCCCGGCATGGTCTTGGTCGGCGCGAAGATCGACGAGCCGAACTGCAGCGGCATCAGGACCAGGAAGCCCATCGCCTGCACGGACTGGGCGCTCTTCATCGAGACGCCGAGCACCAGGAAGATCCACATGATGGACGTGCCGAAGAGGGCGGAGAGGCCCACCGCGGCGAACAGACCGCCCCAGTTGGTGATGTCGAAGCCCACGAGGACACCGACGATCATCATGATCGTCGTCGCGATGAGCAGCCGCATCAGCTCCACCACGATCTTGGCGAAGAGCACCGAACCCTGGCCGATCGGCAGGGTGCGGAAGCGGTCCATGATGCCGTTCTGGAAGTCCTGGTTGAAGCCGGTGCCGACGGCCATGGCGATGTTCATGCTCATCATCGCCATCATGCCCGGCACCACGTACTGCACGTACTTGTCCTGACCGCCGCCGAGCGCCTGCCCGATCGAGCCGCCGAAGACGTACACGAACAGGAGCGTGAAGACGATCGGCATCAGGACGGCGTCGAACATCGACTCGGGGTCCTGGCGGATCCAGAGCAGATTGCGGCGCACCAGCGCGCTGGTGTGACGCACGTGGCCGCGCAGGGTGATGCGGGCGTCGTCCGGCTTGCCCTTGGTGAGGGGCGGCGTGAGAGTGGTGGTGCTCATACGGCAACCTCCTCGAGTTCGGGGCGGGCGTCCTGCGGGGCGCTGGCCTTCTGGCCGGTGATGGAGAGGAACACCTCGTCCAGGCTGGGCAGTTCGGTGGCTATCGAGCCGATCGTGAGGCCGCGCGCGGTGACCGCGCCGACCACGGCCGTCAGCTGTTCGTCGCTGAGGATCGGCACCAGGACCGTGCCCGTGGCGACGTCCACCGTGGAGGTGGCGAGGCCGGTCAGGCCCAGGTCGTCGAGGGCGTTCGCCAGCGGGCGCAGCTCCAGCGGGTCGGCCGGGCGGACCCGCAGCGTGCGGCCGCCGACCTTCGCCTTCAGCTCGTCGATGCCGCCGCTCGCGATGACCTTGCCGCGGTCGATGACGGTCAGCTCGGAGGCCAGCTGCTCGGCCTCTTCCATGTACTGCGTGGTGAGCAGGACGGTGACGCCGTCGCCGACCATGCGCTTGACCTCGGCCCACACCTCGTTACGGGTGCGGGGGTCGAGGCCGGTCGTCGGCTCGTCCAGGTAGAGGACGGCAGGGCTGCCGATCATCGACGCCGCCAGGTCGAGGCGGCGGCGCATACCGCCGGAGTACGTGCTCGCGGGGCGCTTGGCGGCCTCGGTGAGGGAGAACCGCTCAAGCAGGCCGTCGGCCCGGGACCTGGCCTCCTTGCGGGACAGGTCGAGCAGGCGTCCGATCATGTACAGGTTCTCGCGGCCCGACAGCTTCTCGTCCACCGCGGCGTACTGGCCGGTGAGGCCGATCACGCGGCGCAGCTGGCGGGGCTGGCGGACCACGTCGTACCCGGCGACCAGGGCCGAGCCGGCGTCCGGGGTGACGAGGGTGGACAGACAGCGTACGAGGGTGGTCTTGCCGGCGCCGTTCGGTCCGAGCACGCCGAGGACGGTGCCTTCGCGTACGTCCAGGTCCACGCCGTCCAGTGCCTTGGTCTCGCCGTAGTGCTTGACCAGTCCCCTTACGGTGACCGCGCTCCCTGCGCCGCCGGGGTTCTTGTTGATTCGCGTCATGGGTACAAGGTGTCAGGCGGCACCGACAAAGCACCGACATCCCACCGACAGGCCGGGGGCTCTCTCCGGGCCTGCCCCCGGGCGGGGCGCGGGCCGGGTGCTGTCTCGCCCTCTCTCGCCGAACGCCCCACGCCTCCGGCGCCAAGCCCTGTCCCGCCGCTCCGCGCCGGATGTTTCCCGCC
>NZ_WMBF01000625.1:0-3241 GCF_019400875.1 Streptomyces anatolicus
CCCACCACCTCTGCGCCGCCACCGCCCTCGCCCTCTGGCTGGAGCCCGTCTTCCAGACCATCGTGTTCGGGCAGATCAACCTCGCCCTCGCCTGCCTGATCCTCTGGGACCTGACCAGACCGGACGGCGCCCCGGGCAGAGGCGTCGCGCTGGGCGTCGCCGCCGGGATCAAGCTCACCCCGGCCTTCTTCATCGCGTACCTCTTCCTCACCGGCCGCGTACGCGAGGCGACGACCGCCCTGGCGGCGTTCGCGGGAACCGTGCTGCTCGGCGCGCTCGCGCTCCCCGCCGCCACCGTCGACTTCTGGACGCGCCGCGTCTTCGAGACGGGCCGCGTCGGCAAGGCGTGGATCGTCGACAATCAGTCCCTCCAGGGCCTGATCGCCCGCGCCCTGCACGAGGCCGAACCAGGCCTCGCCTGGGCAATCCCCGCCGCCCTGACGGCCGCCACCGGCCTGTGGCTGGCCCGCCGCAGCACCGCCCACAGCCCTCAGGCCCACAGCCCCCACGGCGTACTCCTGGCCGCCCTCACGACCCTCCTGATCTGCCCCATCAGCTGGTCCCACCACTGGGTGTGGTGCGTACCGCTGCTGGCCCTCCTGATCGCCGGGGGCAGACCCCGCCTGGCCGCCGCCGTGGCCGCGCTCTTCCTGGCCCGCACCTTCTGGCTGCTCCCGCACCAGGGCGACCTGGACCTCCGGCTCCCCTGGTGGCAGCAGCCGCTGGCCTCGCCGTACCCACTCCTCGCGCTGGCGCTGCTGCCACTCTTGAGTACGTACATGAGTACGAGGGCAGAGGTGCCGCCCCCGCGCGCCGAGGTTGACTCGCCCCATGGAACACGCCGAGTCCCGCGCCGCCTGGGCCGCCCGTAACGCCGCCTACGCCGAGGCCAACCCCATCCCGCGGCCCTCCCGCGTGCTGGCCCTGGCCCTGGCGACGCCCACCGTGGTGCTGCTCCTGGCGCTCGGCTGGCTGATCGTCGCGCTCGACGCGAGCATCGGCAACCCGTCGTCTCCGGAGCACCAGGAACTGCTGGCCCGCTACGTCCTGGGGGCGTTCGGGGGCCTCGGCTGCCTGACGGCGGGCTGGCTCACGCCGCGCGACTCACGGGCGGCGTGGCTGCGTACGGCGTTGGCGTGCACGTCGGTCGTGGTGGTCCCGACGGCGATACTGGCGGGAGCCTGAGAAGGGCCGCTCCCGCCCAGCTCCCCTCCGTCAGCTCCCCGCCAGCAACTCATCCGCGTCGACGATCCGATACGCGTACCCCTGCTCGGCGAGGAACCGCTGCCGGTGCGCGGCGAAGTCCTGGTCGATGGTGTCCCGCGCGACGACGGAGTAGAAGCGGGCCTCGTGCCCGTCCGCCTTGGGCCGCAGCACGCGTCCGAGCCGCTGGGCCTCCTCCTGGCGCGACCCGAACGTGCCCGACACCTGGATGGCGACGGTGGCCTCCGGCAGGTCGATGGAGAAGTTGGCGACCTTCGACACGACGAGTACCGAGATCTCGCCTTCCCTGAAGGCGCCGAAAAGCTTCTCGCGCTGCGCGTTCGTGGTCTCGCCCTTGATGACGGGCGCGTCCAGGTGCTCACCCAGCTCGTCGAGCTGGTCGATGTACTGCCCGATGACGAGGGTCTGCTCCCCGGCGTGCTTCTTGACCAGCGCCTCGGTCACCTTCCGCTTGGTCGCGGTCGTGGCGCAGAAGCGGTACTTCTCCTCGGCCTCGGCGGTGGCGTACGCGAGCCGCTCGCTGTCCGTGAGGTTGACCCGGACCTCGACGCAGTCGGCGGGCGCGATGTAGCCCTGCGCCTCGATCTCCTTCCACGGGGCGTCGAACCGCTTGGGCCCGATGAGCGAGAAGACGTCGGACTCGCGCCCGTCCTCGCGTACGAGGGTGGCGGTGAGCCCGAGCCGGCGGCGCGCCTGGAGGTCGGCGGTGAACTTGAAGACGGGCGCCGGCAGCAGGTGCACCTCGTCGTAGATGACCAGGCCCCAGTCGCGGGAGTCGAACAGCTCCAGGTGCGGGTAGATGCCCTTCCGCTTCGTCGTGAGGACCTGGTACGTGGCGATGGTGACGGGCCGGATCTCTTTCCTCGTACCGCTGTACTCGCCGATCTCGTCCTCCGTCAGGGAGGTCCGCTTCACCAGTTCGTGCTTCCACTGGCGGGCGGAGACGGTGTTGGTGACGAGGATGAGCGTGGTCGCCTTGGCCTGCGCCATGGCCCCGGCGCCGACGAGGGTCTTGCCGGCCCCGCACGGCAGTACGACGACGCCGCTGCCGCCGTGCCAGAAGCCCTCGACGGCCTGCTGCTGGTAGGGCCGCAGCGCCCAGCCGCTCTCGTCGAGGTCGATCTTGTGGGCCTCGCCGTCGACGTACCCGGCGAGGTCCTCGGCGGGCCAGCCCAGCTTCAGCAGGGTCTGCTTGACCTGTCCGCGCTCGGAGGGGTGGACGGCGACGGTGTCCGCGTCGATCCGCTCCCCGACGAGCGGCTGCACCTTCTTGGAGCGCAGGATCTCTTCGAGCACGGGCCGGTCGGTGGTGGTGAGGACGAGGCCGTGGGTGGGGTGCTTGGAGAGGGTGAGGCGGCCGTAGCGTGCCATCGTCTCGGCGACGTCGACGAGCAGGGCGTGCGGGACGGGGTAGCGGGAGAACTCCACGAGGGCGTCCACGACCTGCTCGGCGTCGTGCCCGGCCGCGCGGGCGTTCCACAGGCCGAGCGGGGTGACGCGGTAGGTGTGGATGTGCTCGGGCGCGCGCTCCAGCTCCGCGAACGGGGCGATGGCGCGGCGGCAGGCGTCCGCCTGCTCGTGGTCGACCTCGAGCAGGAGAGTCTTGTCCGACTGGACGATGAGGGGACCGTTCACGCGAGCGCCCTTTCCTTAGGCCAAACATCCAGTGTGCCGCATCGCCCCCCCAGGGGGGTGCGGGGAACCTCACGGGGCGGGCGCGGAGGTCCTTCACGCGCGGGCCGCCGTATGGCCGCTCGCGCAGTTCCCCGCGCCCCTTACGGGGCGCCCCGATAGGGGCGCGAGGAACTGCGCGACCAGCCACGACGCCCCCGCAGGGAAACACGAGACCGATCGAGCCCCGTCAGGGGCGCGGGGAACTGCGCGACAAGCCACAACAGCCCCGCAGGGAAACACGAGACCGATCGAGCCCCGTAAGGGGCGCGAGGAACTGCGCGACAAGCCACAACAGCCCCGCAGGGAACACGCACACAAGCCCCGCCAGGGACCCGCGAGGAAC
>NZ_WMBF01000626.1:0-3237 GCF_019400875.1 Streptomyces anatolicus
CGGTTCCGCTTGGCCTCGGCCAGACGGCGCAGGCAGACCCAGCGGGCCAGCGCGTAGAGCCAGGCGCGCAGCTCGCCGTCGGCCTCGGGGCCGCGCGAGCCCCGGCGCTCGGCCAGATGGAGCACGTCCCCCAGCGCCGCGGTCGCCGCGTCGTGATCGCACAGGACGGAGAGGCAGTAGGTGAACAGGCCGTCCAGACACGGTTCGTAGCGCGCGGGCGGGGTCGTCCGGGGCGCTGGGCGGGGCGCCACACGCTTGCGCGTATCACGGTGCGCCCGGTGTGCGCCGGTTGCGTTCACGGGGGTTTCCGGCCTGCTGCTCATCACCCGTGCGAAGTTAGGCGGATGATGCAGGCTCCTTCCTCCCTCTTGCGCACATTTAATCCTTACGGGTGAACAGATCCCTCAAAAGGGGACAGGAACCCATCATTCCGGGGCCTTGACTCATGCGCCGACGGGCGCCGGGCGGGCGCCGGGGCATGCGGGACGGCGGAGACAGGAACGGGCGGGACGGCGGAGACGGGAGCGGACGGAACCACGGCGGGCCGCGTTGTCAGTGGGCTCGGTTACGGTTCCGAGCATGGCTGCCCGTACGAAATCCACCAAGGACCGTCCGTCCTACCGCTGCACCGAGTGCGGCTGGCAGACGGCCAAGTGGCTCGGCCGCTGCCCCGAATGCCAGGCGTGGGGCACCGTCGAGGAGTACGGCGCGCCCGCGGTCCGCACCACCGCCCCCGGCCGGGTCACCTCCTCCGCCGTCCCGATCGGCGAGGTCGACGGCCGCACGGCGACCGCGCGCTCCACCGGCGTGCCCGAGCTGGACCGCGTCCTCGGCGGCGGGCTCGTCCCCGGCGCCGTGGTGCTGCTCGCGGGCGAGCCCGGCGTCGGCAAGTCCACGCTGCTCCTCGACGTCTCGGCGAAGGCCGCGAGCGAGCAGCACCGCACGCTCTATGTGACCGGTGAGGAGTCGGCGAGTCAGGTCAGGCTGCGTGCCGACCGCATCGGCGCCATCGACGACCACCTCTATCTGGCCGCGGAGACCGATCTGTCCGCCGTCCTCGGCCACTTGGACGCGGTCAAGCCCTCGCTCCTGGTCCTCGACTCCGTCCAGACGGTCGCCTCGCCGGAGATCGACGGCGCGCCCGGCGGCATGGCGCAGGTCCGCGAGGTCGCGGGCGCCCTGATCCGCGCCTCCAAGGAGCGCGGCATGTCCACCCTCCTGGTCGGCCACGTCACCAAGGACGGCGCGATCGCGGGCCCCCGCCTCCTGGAGCATCTCGTCGACGTGGTCCTCCAGTTCGAGGGCGACCGGCACGCGCGCCTGCGCCTGGTCCGCGGCGTCAAGAACCGGTACGGCACGACGGACGAGGTCGGCTGCTTCGAGCTGCACGACGAGGGCATCACCGGCCTCGCCGACCCCAGCGGCCTCTTCCTCACCCGCCGCGCCGAGCCCGTCCCCGGCACCTGTCTGACCGTCACCCTGGAGGGCCGCCGCCCCTTGGTCGCCGAGGTCCAGGCGCTCACGGTCGACTCGCAGATCCCGAGCCCCCGGCGCACCACATCCGGCCTCGAGACGTCCCGCGTCTCGATGATGCTGGCCGTCTTGGAGCAGCGCGGCAGGATCACGGCCCTCGGCAAGCGGGACATCTACAGCGCGACGGTCGGCGGCGTGAAGCTCTCCGAGCCCGCCGCGGACCTCGCCATCGCCCTCGCCCTGGCCAGCGCGGCGAGCGACACCCCGCTGCCGAAGAACCTCGTGGCGATCGGCGAGGTGGGCCTCGCGGGCGAGGTCAGACGGGTCACGGGCGTCCAGCGCAGACTGGCCGAGGCGCACCGCCTCGGCTTCACCCACGCCCTCGTACCGACCGATCCCGGCAGGATCCCGGCCGGTATGAAGGTCATCGAAGTCGCCGACATGGGTGACGCGCTGCGCGTCCTTCCGCGATCCCGTCGTCGAGAGGCCCCACGGGAGGAGGAAGAGCGCCGGTAGACTTTGCCCTGGTCTCGCCCATCCGTACGAAGACAGAGGTACGGCAGAGGCTTGGACGACGTGCGAACGAGGGAGTGCAGTGGCAGCCAACGACCGGGCAGCGAATCCCGGCAAGCCCGGCGGAAGCTCCGCTGCCGATGCGCTGATGCGCGCCTCCCTGAGCGCCGTCGCCCCCGGCACGGCCCTGCGCGACGGCCTGGAGCGCATCCTGCGCGGCAACACCGGCGGCCTGATCGTCCTCGGCTGGGACAAGACCGTCGAGTCGATGTGCACGGGCGGCTTCATCCTGAACGTCGAGTTCACCGCGACGCGCCTGCGCGAGCTGTGCAAGCTCGACGGCGGCATCGTCCTCGACAAGGACATCACCAAGATCCTGCGCGCCGGTGTGCAACTGGTGCCGGACCCGCTGATCCCCACCGAGGAGACGGGCACGCGGCACCGCACGGCGGACCGCGTCTCCAAGCAGGTCGGTTTCCCCGTCGTCTCCGTCTCCCAGTCCATGCGCCTGATCGCGCTGTACGTGGACGGGCAGCGCCGCGTCCTCGAGGACTCGGCGGCGATCCTCTCCCGTGCCAACCAGGCCCTCGCGACCCTGGAGCGGTACAAGCTGCGTCTCGACGAGGTCGCGGGCACGCTCTCCGCCCTGGAGATCGAGGACCTGGTGACGGTGCGGGACGTGACGGCGGTCGCCCAGCGTCTTGAGATGGTGCGCCGCATCGCCACGGAGATCGCGGAGTACGTGGTGGAGCTGGGCACCGACGGCCGCCTTCTCGCCCTCCAGCTGGACGAGTTGATCGCGGGCGTCGAGCCCGAGCGCGAGCTGGTCGTCAGGGATTACGTGCCCGAGCCGACCGCCAAGCGGTCCCGCACAGTCGACGAGGCGCTCCAGGAGCTGGACGCCCTCACCCACGCGGAGCTGCTCGAACTCTCCACAGTGGCGCGCGCCTTGGGTTACACGGGCTCTCCGGAGGCCCTGGACTCGGCGGTCTCGCCGCGCGGCTTCCGCCTCCTGGCGAAGGTGCCCCGCCTCCCCGGCGCCATCATCGACCGCCTGGTCGAGCACTTCGGCGGCCTGCAGAAGCTGCTCGCCGCGAGCGTGGACGATCTCCAGACGGTGGACGGCGTGGGCGAGGCGAGGGCGCGCAGCGTCCGCGAGGGCCTGTCGCGGCTGGCGGAGTCGTCGATCTTGGAGCGGTACGTCTAGCGGGCGCGGGGCGCCTAGAGGGCGTGAAGGCCCCTATGCCCTAC